>PMML01000023.1 GCA_003162695.1 Ignavibacteriota bacterium
ATGGCGCATATTTCCGGCGGCGTGCTTGCTGTGTATATGCAGATGCTGGGATTCGCTTACGCAAAAGCGCACGGCGCTTCTCTTGAAATCTCGCAAGTGTATTTTACCGGACATCTGCTCGCGGCCTGCATTATGGCTGCACCTGCAACCATGGTGGTTGCGAAAATATTGATTCCGGAAACCGGCGATCCGCAGACTATGGGAACAGTGAAAATGAAAATTGAAAAAAAGCATTCGAATGTTATTGAAGCCGCCGCCGCGGGAGCGGGAGACGGCATTCGACTGGCGATCAATGTTGCCGGCATGCTCATTGCATTCATTGCAATCATTTACCTGCTGAATGCATCGCTTGGATATTTCGGGGATCTTACGGGACTCAATGCGGTCTGCCTGTCGCATTTTCAGAAGCCTCTGTCGCTCGAATTGATCTTCGGTCTTATCTTTCAATTTGTTGCCTATGCCATCGGCGTTCCCTGGAGCGATGCGCTCAACATCGGCAGCGTGATGGGAATAAAGCTGGTGGTCAACGAGTTTGTTGCATATCTGCGATTGTCCGATATGGTGGCGGCGGGACTCCTGACTCCGAAATCGATCGTTATCGCGACATATGCTTTGTGCGGGTTTGCAAATTTCTCTTCCATTGCAATTCAGATCGGCGGTTTAAGCCCGTTGGCGGAAAACCGGCGCACCGATATCGCTAAGCTCGGATTGCTTTCCGTCCTCGGCGGGACGATAGCAACATGGATGACCGCATCGATAGCGGGAATTTTAATTAATTAGGAGACAGAAGGCAGAATACAGAAGCCAGGAGCCAGAATAGAGAAGAGATCACGTTCTCGAAGAAGATTTTCTTCCTGTTCTCAATACTACATTCTGCATTCTGNNCCGGCGGATATCGTGTATACGAAAATGTTTCCGGGAACGGCTTTCGGAGTGCTCTTCGGCGATATTATCTATACATGGATGGCTTTTCGTCTGGCAAAGAAGACGGGAAACACAAAAGTGACCGCCATGCCGCTCGGTCTCGATACACCGTCGACCATCGGGATCACACTCATCGTTCTCGGTCCGGCATTTATCGGATTAAAAGCAGAAGGAATTCCGGAACGGGATGCCGCACTCATGACCTGGTACATCGGCATGGCAACGATGATGTTTATGGGAGTCATAAAACTGTTTTTTTCCTTCTTCGGAAAATGGATACAGAAAGTCGTGCCGCAGGCCGGGCTGCTCGGATCGCTGGCCGGTATCGGACTCGGACTGATCGGGGTGACTCCGCTGATCGATATTTTTGGAATGCCGATGGTAGGACTTATCGCTCTCGGACTTATTTTTTATTCGCTTGTTGCCGGCATCAAGATGCCCTGGAAAATTCCGGGTGTCTTCGCTTCCGTACTTATCGGCACAGTTCTGTATTATATCCTCGGGCCGCTCGGCTTGACCGGAGGCACGTTTGCAGGTCCTCCCCCTGCAGAATTTCATTTTGGACTGCCGCTTCCGACACTCGATTTTATAAAGGGACTTGCCCCTGCGCTGAAATATCTGCCGATCGCAATTCCGTTCGGCATTCTAACCGTTGTCGGCGGCATCAATGTAACCGAGAGCGCGCGTGTTGCCGGAGACGATTACAATACGCGCAGCATTCTTCTAACGGAAGCGCTTGCGACTTTAATTGCCGGGATATTCGGAGGTGTGGCCCAATCGACGCCGTATATCGGTCAGCCTGCCTATAAGCATATGGGTGCACGTGCAGGCTATACGCTGCTCACCGGCGTCTTTATCGGTCTTGGCGGAATTTTCGGATATGTTTCTTTTATTGTAGAACTTATTCCGCGCGCCGTGCTTGCACCGATTCTTATTTTTGTCGCGCTGGATATTGTGGCTCAATCATTTCACGCGTCGCCGGCGCGCCATGCTCCCGCGGTTGCTTTTGCATTTTTTCCCACTCTTGTCCGTCTGCTTGCGATCAAGCTCGGAAATCCTGATGCCGTGCTGCCGCAAACGTTCAGCACTTTGGCATCATTACCGGGAAAAGCTCTTCCCGAACTGCTGATTATCGTGGCGCTCGGAAACGGATTTATCATTACGGCAATGCTCTGGGGTGCGTTTTTGGCGGAACTGATAGATCGGCGTCTTAAAAATTCGGCGGCTTATCTTGCCGTACTGGGCGTGCTTGCATTTTTCGGTATCATCCATTCGTCAATGCCGGATGGAATGATGTATTTGCCATGGAACTTGACCGGCATGGCCCGGCAGGTTCCTTACCAATTTGCCGCCGCGTATATCGCGTTAGCAGGACTCTTTTTCGCGCTGTCGTTCACAAAAGAGAGCAAAGAACCGATGATCCAAGTGCATTAACATTCAAAGTGCTGCTGTTCAACGTGCTGCAGTGCTGAAGTTAAAAAGTTAAGAAGTTATTTGGTTCTTAGTTCTTTGATAATTCTGTTCTCATAGCTATTTACTGTTACCGTTTACCATTTATTCGCTGTTTTAGTGATGGTCAGCTTTTTCCCTCGAATTTTCTCCAAAGAGTTGCATACTTTTCCAGCTTTTGGTCGACGAGTTCGTGGAAGCTGTTTGGTTCGAACGTACCGTCGCGTCGAAGTTTGCCCGCTTTAACGCCGGTTAGAATTTCAATGCCTTCGTCGATTGTCTTGATGGCATAAATATGAAATTTTTTCTTCTGCACAACGCGGCAAATTTCTTCTCTGAGCATCAGGTCGTCCACATTCTGATACGGAATGATGACTCCCTGCGTACCGGTCAGCCCGCGTGCCTTACAAACATCATAAAATCCTTCGATCTTTAAATTCACGCCTCCGATGGGCTGTATTTCTCCCTTTTGATTGACCGATCCGGTGACTGCGATATCCTGTCGTATCGGAATATCCGACAGGCTGGAAAGAATGGCATAAATTTCCGTTGAAGATGCACTGTCCCCGTCGACACCGCCGTACGATTGTTCGAACGTAACGCTCGCATCGACCACAAGAGGCCGTGTCTGCGCAAACTTACTGCGGAAAAAACCGGCGAGGATTGCCATGCCCTTGTTATGCGTCGGCCCGCTGAGTTCAGCTTCGCGCTCGATATTAATAACGCCGCTTCGTCCCAGCGAAGTGCGCGCTGTTATCCTTGAGGGTNNTGACGGTTTTTCTTTCCGCTTTCCGCGCCCAATATTCCGCTTCCCTGACGATATCAGCAATGATGTTGAATCGCGTCGAAATTTTTTGACGGCGGCCGGCAAGCCGGACGCCGTATTCAATAATCTGTGCCAGTGCTGCTGCATCGAAAGGCAGCAGATGTTCGTCATCGCAGAGCATTTTAATGAAACGAAGGTACTGACCGATGCCCGATTTAGTTTTCGGCATTTCAAAATCAAAGTCGGCCCGAATCTTGAAAATTTTCTTAAAGTCGTCGTCCCGGAAATATAAAAGATTATAGAGCGACGTATCGCCGATCATAATGACTTTGACGTTGATTTCAATCGGTTCGGGTTTCAAGCTGCTGGAGGAAAAACCGAAAAATGGTTCGTTTGCCTGAATATCGATAAAGCCGGTGCGCAGGGTTCGTTTTAAATCCTGCCAGACCTCAGGTTCCATCAATGCATCGAGTGCGTTCAGTACCAGATACCCGCCATCGGCGCGGAGAAGCGAACCGGCTTTGATTTTAGTGAAATCCGTCCGCCAGACTCCTCCTTTTTCAAATTCCCGTTCGAACATGCCAAAAATATTCTTATACTTCGGATTGGTCTCGATAATAATCGGAACATGTTTCGTTTCGGAATTATCCACCAACACATTGACCGTATACTCTAAAAGATCATCCTGTTTGACCGGCTGTTTCGGTTCTGTTTCCGCAGACTGAGCAACGAAGAGAGGTGCGTGAAACCGCGCCAGATTTTCCCGAATATTCGCACGAACTTCGTCCAGATGTAATTGTAATTTAGCGTGATTGTATGTCGCTTTCAGCACATTGATGGAGTCGTCGATAAAGGGCATAATGATTTCGTCTTCCAGCGCTTCCATCGAGTCTTGAATTTTCTTCTCGATATTCCGCAGTTCACGGAAAACGGTCGACATCTGTTTTTCCAGATCGGCCAGCGTGTCACGGATAATCTGATACCGGTCTTTGGAAAATTCTCCCTTTGCAACGAGAGCTTCTATTTGATCCATGCTGGTGGGAGCGGCATTGATGACCGGAACAATGTCGGGTCGTACCGCATTGCCGACCTGTACCTGCACCAGATCGAATCCCTGTTCTTTGACTCGTTTTTCAAAGTCCTGCAGGACGATGCGCTGGCGGTCCTGAAAATGTTGAAGAGTTTTTTTCCGGGCCTGCTGGTAGCGACGGCTTTCGTACATGGAAGGAAGATCATGAAGAAGTTCACGTAAAAATTTTTCCATGTCCTGCTGCAGCGCGCGTCCCCGCCCCGCCGGAAGAATAATGGAAATCGGCAGATCGGGGTTTTTAAAATTATAGACATAACAATGATCTCTGAGATTTCCCGGCTGCTGTTCAAAGTCCTGCAGTAAACGTTTGATGGTTGTCGTTCGCCCGGTGCCGGTAATGCCGGAAACGAAAATATTGTATCCAAAATGTTTCATTTCCAATCCGACGCGCAGCGCGCGCAGAGCCCGTTCCTGACCGATGATTTCACGCGTCGGCTGAATGTTGTCCGTCGACCGCACGAAGAGAGATTTCGGTTCGCATTGCCAGCGCAGTTTCGCAATTGGTAAAGGAGTGTGCACGGGAGCATGCTGCACAGCGGGAATTTTTTTCTTCATAAGAATATTGAAAAAAAATTAAATTAATCGTTCCTGAAGCGCCTTTGCAACAAGTGCATGGCGCGTATGGACGTCGAGTTTGAGAAATACTTTTTTCAAGTGAGAATGAACGGTATTCGGGCTGAGGTGAAGCTCCTCAGCGATTTTGTCCGTCGTCCATCCCTTGATGATCAAGCGAATAATCTCTTTTTCTTTATTTGTGAGAGAATATTTCTCAATATTGGAGACATCCAGAGAAAAAAGTGAAAATACTTTGCGGGCGATAAAGGGATCGATCGGCATACCGCCTTGCATGGTTGATTGGAGCGCGTGTACGATATCTTCAATAGACGCAGTCTTCAGGAGGTATCCGGCCGCACCAAGCTGGACAGCCCGCTGAATATTGGAATCTTCCGAATTGACAGTCAGCATAAGAACCCGTATGCTCGGCGCTACGAGGCGTATTTGGGCAAGTGTTTCTATACCGCTTGATCCCGGCATATTGATATCCAAAAGGATGATATCGGGAAATTCGGATTCTTCGGAGAACGAAGCAAGTAAAGCATCGCCGTTTGTATATATTTTTGTGCATTGAATTACCGGAAAATCCTTCAGCGTTTCATTCAGAATATGCGTGAACTGGATATTATCGTCTACGAGCCAGACAAGAATCGGTTTCGGCTCATTTGCAGAATGCACTGTTTTTCCTTTTTGTGTTTTCATGTGCTGCATCGGATTTATCCCCAAAATGAATGTATAAAAAGAGCGGTTATGGATGCGTTGTCAAAATCGGAATTTATGTACCTCCGGCAAATGCCGGTTTGCGCGTTTCTATTGCTGTGAACGGAATAACCGGCAGACGCAATTCTTCACTCCCAATTCCGTATTCAGAACTTGTAATTCTTGAAAGATAGTGGATTTAACATGTTTTGGCAACATTAACGGCACGATAATTCTTGAAATGTTTTTTTATTTTTGGAGTATTGATTCTCCGCTGCACTTTTTCTAAATTCTTATTCAACTATGGGATGTCTGCGCGTCATTAATAAACGAGGTCGAGAGATGAATACGCCCGTAAAGATGCTTTTTTTGTTTTTTGCTGTGTTGCAGCTCAATGCACAAGTACCCGCTCAGGTGCCGAGCGTTCAGCTAAAAGTCAAAGATAAATCGGGCCTTTTTGGCATGGGTGGGCCGCGGATTGTTCAGATTGAACTTTCAAATCAGCTGCATCAATTGCCCGTGACGGGTGATAATGTGAACAGCGATCAGTATTATTATTTTTATGTTGCTCCAGCCGAGGATTGGGTCCTTGATGCGGACTTTGCGGAAAACGAACTGTCCAAAGTAAGCGTCTATCAGAACGGACAAACGATTGCCGCAGCATGGAAAAGCGCGCTGAAAACGAACGGAAACGGTTCCATCGTGCTCGGCTTTCCCAAAACGCTGAAGCTCTATCAATTGTTTCTCTTCCAGGTTCCGATCGGCGATGCAAAAAATCAGGCTGAATTCAAAGTACCGAAGGAATACTGGCCGGGTTATTCTGCGCTCGTTAAAAACCGCCATACTGGAGATTCGCTGTTGACGGCTCTTCAGTACCGCGGCGCCATCGGGTCATATGAAAAAATTCTTGCAGATCCGATGCAGAAAATTTTTCCGGAATATAGTGAAGTTAAAAACAGTCGTACAAAATCGTTCGGCGGGTTAAGCATCGTCAACCAGTCTGTCTTTGACTCGATCGTTGCAAATACGGACCTCTCGCTGAAAGATAAGGTTTTCAAGGTTGACAGCATTAAACCGTCGTTAAAATATGTGGTCGACTCTATGCCGAATACGGATTTCGGTATTGGCTCTCTTGATACGACTATTGCCCCGATACTGACTGCATCGCTGATAGAGCTCAACCAGCTCGTTCGTGTTCGTGATTCATTGCAGCATCTTCTGGATAATCAGAACGTGCAATGGATCAACGAAGGATCGAGCACGGGAAAGAGCGGTTTTTTATATCAATACATGATCGAAACGCTGGCGTATGCATATTCCTCCCTTCCATTTGACGATACATTGGCAACGGAATTGAAGATTCACATTTCGGATGATCTCAACAACCGTTTAATAAAGAATAATATCAAGGACTCGTACCTGACATTTCTTCGAATCTGCAATGAACGATTTCAGGCTCACATGCCGATCTTTCCGGTTGAATTCCTGCCGAACCTGAAAAATGATACGATGCAGACTACGCTTCCCTATTACTCCATGTTGAAAGCTGTAAACGACTTCTTCTACAGCAATTATCCTTCGGCTCTCGATGAGATTCGAAAGATTTTCCGTTCCTGCTACGAACAGGAGTTGAACAACCGCTTCGATATGATGCGTATTATTATTATCAATCGCCAGCAGCATATCTCCGATGATATTTATAAAATGCTGCAGGAAGCATCACAGCTTGAAGCGAAAAACGATGCGGCCGGAGCGGCGGAACGCTACCGCCAAACGACGCTTATTGCGCCGAATTTTGCGTACGGATTTTTCGTCTTCGGAAAATTCTATAATCGTTCCGGGGATTTTAACCGGGCGGTCTATTATTTCCAGCGCGCCTACCAGATCGATACGATGTACTTCAGCGCTTACCGCGAATGCTTCAATTCCTATTTAAAGCAGGGCAATTACAAGCCGATGATCGATGTCCTGACAACAGCCTTATCCAAGGGAAACGACTATTGGGAAATAAATTATAATCTTGGCACGGCATATTTGGGCGATGGCGATATCGCACATGCGATTCAGTACTTTGAACATGCTCTGGCACTTAATCCGAAGAGTTACACGACAAATGTAAAACTCGGGTTGGCATATCAGAATATAAAAAATTTCCAGAAAGCAAGAGAATTCTTCAACAGTGCAATTGGAGTCGATCCGACAAGGCAGGAAGCGGTCGATTATTTGACCAAGCTCAACGAATTGCAGCGTTCGTCGAAATAATCGCTGCTTTTTTCTCAAAATCGGGCAAAAAAGAGAAAGTCTTTTTTGCTTTTCACTCAATTCGTTTTTATATTAAAAAGCCCAACAAAAGAGGTTATTCAGACTCTGAAAGTTGGGCTTTTTTTACTTAATATCTTGCAGTGTCGTTTTTGCAGAATTCGGGCACGCAGTCGAACGGGCATACGCGTCCCGGATCCGGAAAATTTTCCATGGGCACGTGGCGGAACTGGCAGACGCGCTAGCCTTAGGAGCTAGTGGAGCAATCCGTGTGGGTTCAAGTCCCTCCGTGCCTACCAAAAAAAATAAAGGAACAGTTTGTGGAAGTTACTATTCAAGATCTCTCAGAAGTTTCGCGCGAAGTTGAAATAAAAGCAACGCCGGAAGAGCTGCAGCCGCATTTCAACAAAGCGTACGCTGATTATCGAAAGAAAGTCGAAATCCGAGGGTTTCGCAAAGGAAAAGCGCCGGTCGATATTATTAAAAAATTGTACGGCGATTTGATCGAGCATGAAGCGCTGGAATCGATAGCGTCCGATTTTTACCGTCAAACGATAAAGGAAAAAAATCTGAAACCGATCGGCGAGCCGACTCTAATCGATCTGGATTTTAAACATGAGAGCGGAGTGAAGTTTAAAATTCACTACGATGTCCGCCCCGAGATTGTGTTGAAGGACTATAAAGGCATCGAAATCGAGAAAGTCGTCCATCCTGTAACGGAAGAAGATATCGAAGAAGAAGTTCTTCGTTTGCGCCGCAGTAATGCTTCATTTCAGGAAACCGATGCTGCTGTCGATACCGAGCATATTGTAACAGTCGATATGCAGGATGTTGATGAATCGGGCGCACCGATTGCCGGAAAACGAAGTCCCGGTGTCCGGTTCTATCTTGGAGATGAAAATCTCGAACTGCCGTTTAAGAAGGCCTTAAGCAATGCCAACAAAGGGGGAGTCTATCGAGTACAGTTCGAACATGAACACGGCGACCACAAGCATAACGTCAATGCGGAATTAACGGCCACAAAGATAGAAAAAATAATGACGCCGGAACTGGACCAGGCTTTGGTGGAAAAAATGACAAAGGGCAAAACGGTCTCGGTTGAACAATTCCGTGCCGACATCCGAAAAGACCTTGAAGAGTACTGGAAACAGCAAACCGAACGTCAGGTCATCAACTCGCTGACAGAAGAAATTATCAAACGCCATGAATTTCAGGTCCCGGAGTCGCTGACCCGTAACGTTTTGGACCGCCTGCTGGAAGAAATGAAAAATGAATCTCCGGGCAAGAACCTTCCGGACGATTTCGATGTTGAGAAATTCAACGAGCAAAACCGTCCTTATGCGGTGTACCAATCCAAATGGGCGCTGCTCAGAGAAGAGTTGATCAAATCGGAAGCGATTGATGCAACAGATGAGGATCTGGCAAAATTGGCGGAACGCGATGCGGAACGAATGAAAATTCCAATAGATAGACTTGTGAATTATTATAAATCTTCCGATCAGATTAAGGACCGCATTATCGGTGATAAGCTCCTGAAAATATTGACCGATTCGGCGATCATTAAAGAAGTACTGGAAAAGAAAGCAGTAAAAGCGTAACACGTTTGAAGGAGACGGAAGTGTCGTATTCTACAATATTAAATCAATTAGTCCCCATCGTCGTGGAGCAAACGGGCCGCGGCGAACGGTCGTTCGATATTTTTTCACGCCTCTTAAAAGAGCGTATTGTGTTCCTTGGCACTTCAATAGACGATTCGATTGCGAGTCTGGTTATTGCGCAGCTTCTCTTCCTTGAATCCGAGGACCCGGACAAAGATATTCACTTGTATATCAACAGCCCCGGCGGCAGTGTGAGCTCAGGCCTTGCGATTTACGACACCATGCAGTATATTCGGCCAGATGTTTCCACCATTTGCATCGGAATGGCGGCCAGTATGGCGGCTGTTCTTTTAGCGGGCGGTGCAAAAGGAAAAAGAGCCGTACTTCCCAATACACGGATCATGATTCATCAACCGTGGGGCGGAGTGCAGGGAACCGCGTCGGATATCAGCATCCAGGCGGAAGAGATTTTGAAAACAAAAAAGAAGATCAATGAAATTCTTGCGCTGCATACCGGCAGGACGCTTGATCAGATTGGAAAAGATACGGATCGTGATTATTACCTTGCTGCATCGGAAGCGAAAGAATACGGCTTGATCGATAATATTTTTGTTAAACGCACAAGCGAGACAAAGAAAAAAGAATAGTGTTGAAGCTTTGAAGATTAACGTGGAGAGTATATGAGCCAGAAGACGCGTCAGAACGATAAAATTGCATGTTCGTTTTGCGGGCGCACACCGGAAGAAGTGAACAGCATCATTGCAGGACCCGATGTGTATATATGCGATTTGTGCGTTGCGAGCTCTGTCGATATTATCAAGAACAACATGGCGGCGATCAACGCACGGAAAATCGGTTTCCGCAGGTCTCTGACACCGCTCGATATCAAGAATGCTCTCGACGAATTTGTGATCGGTCAGGATTTTGCCAAACGCACGCTCTCCGTTGCGGTGTATAATCACTACAAGCGCATCGATACAAACGATGCTATGCCGAATCTCGACGATGTGGAAATTGAAAAAAGCAATATTATGCTTATCGGTCCGACCGGAACCGGTAAAACGCTGCTGGCACAAACGCTTGCGCGCATCCTCGATGTGCCCTTTGCCATCGCCGATGCAACCACGCTGACGGAGGCGGGATATGTCGGCGATGATGTAGAAACCATTCTGGTATACCTGCTGCAGAACGCGGATTACAATATAGAAAAAGCGGAACGCGGCATCGTGTATATCGATGAGATCGACAAAATTGCACGTAAAAGCGACAGCGCATCGATAACGCGCGATGTGTCTGGAGAAGGCGTTCAGCAGGCGCTGCTGAAAATTTTGGAAGGAACGGTCGCCGGAGTTCCGCCCAAAGGCGGAAGAAAGCATCCCGAGCAAAGTTTAATCAACGTTAATACAAAAAATATTCTTTTTATTTGCGGCGGAGCGTTCGAGGGATTGGAAAAAATCATCGAACGCAGAGTCAGTCAAAACCCTGTCGGTTTCGGCGCCGACGTGCACGGCAAGAAGAGCAAATCGCGGGAACGGCTCCTGACGCAGGTAGAACCGGACGATTTGCTGAAGTACGGATTGATTCCGGAATTTGTCGGGCGGCTGCCGGTGACGGCAACACTCAATCCTCTGGATGAAGTAGCGCTGCTCGATATTTTATCCCGTCCGCGCAATGCACTGGTGAAGCAGTACCAAAAACTTTTTGCGCTGGAAGGTGTGGAGCTGGAATTCGAAGAGAATGCATTGAAGATGGTTGTAGACAGAGCAATGGAGCGTGGAACAGGCGCACGTGCACTGCGGTCAATTATCGAGACGGTAATGCTGGATATTATGTACAATCTTCCTTCGCGTCATAATGTTTCCAAGTGTATTATCACGCGCGATACGATCCTCAAATCCAAAGAACCGATTTATTTGTACGAAGAAAGAAAATCGGCCTAAGAAGAACTGTGCCGGCTGTTGTACCGATGTCCCGGAGTTAAAACTTCGGGACATTTTTATTTGTCATGCAGGGCGGCGGGATGTGCGCATGACTTATGCAGCATCCCGGTTATCGATAGGATGAAAATTTCCAGGCGGACTTTAAGTTTGTTCGTTGTGCTTTCCATCCGCGTTTTAATTCTAATACTTGCGCCAGAGTGATGATGCTGCGAAGGCTTAATTCGACCACTTGATCCATCTGTGAATTCTCATCGCCAAGAAACTGCCAATCTCCATCCGTGTCGTGAAAAACAAAAAGGATGGGTTCTTTTTTTCTCTATGACCCTGCGTTGAGTTACCACAATGGTGGAGTCTCGGATTTGCCATTTAGAAGAATTCCCGCAACCAAGGATCAATATACACAGGAAGAGAAGGAGCCGTTTCTTAAATTCTCCGTATCGGGGATGCATTTTTTCTGACCTTTCAAAGCAGGGAAAAGAATCGTATGAATAAGCCTATCAAAGATCGAACTTGGTACTGTTTTTAAATAATCTTTAAAAACTCACAAAAAGGCCAAAAGAGACCTTGCGAAGGTCTACACCTTCGCAAGGTCGATGATACATTCTTATGCTCCGCGACCCTTCGCAAGGTGTTTATTCGCTTTCGATTCCAGTGTAATCAAGGATTTCCTGAGGAACACGCGGCTCGTCTGCATAAAAAGATTTCGGCTTTTGCTGCGTCATTGCCCAATGGTCCAGCCATGAAATTCCCCAGCCGCCGGTATACGTATCCGGAGTTTGATATGCCGGATCCTGCAGCGCCGAATCCAGAGAAATAAATGAATATCCTTCGCTGCGGATCATACGGCAAAGGTCGTGAAAATAAAATGAATTGAGACGATTGGAATGAATCAAAAGAACGTGCTGAATATTCCTTCCGAAAAGTCTTTGAGAAAATCCCTCCCAGTATTTCAGCTTCCTGTGCATATATTCAATATACGACTTTCCCCATCGATGCATGGCGGCAGTATCTCCCCGAGAAAATGCTTTATCAAACGCCGCAGAAAATATCCATTCTCCATTATCGATGGTCACGGGCGCGACCCTGTAGCCGTGCTGTTTGAGAAAGTTATCGATCGAATCCCGTGCGGATATTCGCCTTCCTACGTGAAGAAAGGGATGGCGAAACCACAGAGGTTTTTTTCCCTGCGCCGCAAGAAGTTCTTTGATTGTTCGCTCGCCCTTGATGATATCCGATTCAAACACAGAGACCGGAACCGTATTGGCGCTGACATGCGAATATGTATGATTTCCCAATTCAAATCCTGCATCGAGCCATTTTTTTAGAATTCGAATACGATCCGGATCTCTTACTCCGCCGACTTCCAGTTTGATTTCATTGACAAAGGCAACAACAGGAATATGCTCTTGTTGTATTTTCGCGAGCAGCCGGCTTACGATAGAGTCCATCTCTGCATCGGAAACATACGCTGCAATGTTGAGCGGCAGATCGTCAAACGTCACCGCTATTCGATTTGTTTCCCCATTCGGAAGGATAGGTCCTCCACGACCTTGCATATTTTCGGATAATTCGACAAGGAAGATCATTATAATCCACAGCCAGAAGTATCGTTTCACGTTGTTTTCCTTCTTCATTTTTATTCAACACAATATAAGAAAAAGCGTATCCGTTGAAAAGCTATTGTATATTAACAGTCGTCATTGCATTTTTATGCCCCTGACTCTTATCAAAGTGTCAGGAGACGCACCCGGGACTATCGGTATTCAGGCAATCCGGGATAATTGCTCAAATTTTATCCGCATACTTCGTTGATTTTTCCTGCTCGAAAGTGTAGATTGAACCAAAAGTCAATCCATTTCCATAGGTGAAAGTATGATAAAAGCCTCTTTCAGCGAGCAGGTTATCGTTATTACCGGCGCTTCCAGCGGAATCGGACGGGAACTTGCGCTGCAGCTTGCACCGCAATGGGCTTTTCTCGCATTAGCAGCCCGCAATAATGAAAAACTTACCAGGATAGCCAAGGAATGTGAAAAGTTCAACGGCAGGGTTTTGGCAATTCCAACGGATGTAAGCCGGCCGCAGGATTGTGCGGCTCTTATCCAAAAAACAATCGACACGTATAAGCGCATCGATATACTCATCAACAATGCCGGCTTGACGATGTACGGCAACTTCGAAGATGTAAAAGACCTTGGATTATTTGAAACCATTATGAGAGTGAATTACCTCGGAAGCGTTTATTGCACACATTTCGCTCTTCCCTATCTTAAAGAATCGCATGGAAGAATTGTGGGTATTTCCAGCCTTACCGGTAAAAATGGTGTTCCCACGAGAACCGCGTATGCTGCAAGCAAACATGCCATGGCCGGATTCTTCGATTCATTAAGAATTGAATTAGCCGGTTCGGGAGTGACTGTCACTATGATCTATCCCGGATTTGTTGCAACTGAAATGCGGGAGCACGCATTAGGTGCAGATGGAAAGCCGATAGGGAAAAGTCACTTGAACGAAAGCAGCGTTATGCCGGTGGAACGATGTGCCGGGATGATTCTTGCTGCTATCGAAAAGCGGAAGCGCGAGCTTATTATGGGCTTCAGAGGAAAGATCGGCCTGTGGTTAAAACTTATCGCCCCCGGATTAGTGGATCGCATAGCACAGAAATCGATCCTTAGGGGACGTACATAAGGGTTGACGTCTTTTCAGGATAATAATAATAGGACATTGCGAAGGTCTACACCTTCGCAATGTCGCTGATTCATTCTTATGCTCCGCGACCCTTCGCAATGTCGCTGATTCATTCTTATGTTCCGCGACCCTTCGCAATGTCGCTGATTCATTCTTATGCTCCGCGACCCTTCGCAATGTCGCTGATTCATTCTTATGTTCCGCGACCTTTCGCAAGGTCATGGATTCAAATCCCGACGTGCGCGTTTCAACACACGCTTTACGAATTCCGTTTTTCCGGATGTGTACTGCTCACGGTCATTTTTAAACTCAACAGCAAGCTTTTGTTTGAGCCGCGCATATTCATTTGCGGCGGTCGGATGAGTTTTAATATAATCTCTAAAAACAAGCTCGTCCCAGTCTCCGGGGTACCGCACATGAACATGATATGCCTGCCCTTGAAAGCCGTGTTCCGTATATCCTTTGACAAACATCATATGCGGGGGAGGGTTCTCCGGTTTGGGAATATATTGATACCCGATTCTCTTCAGCGATAACTGTACAGCATCGCTGCTGCCCGGAGAGTCGTTTATTTCCATGAGGATATCGATGGTCGGTTTTGCGAGCAAGCCGGGCACTGCCGTGCTTCCGATGTGTTCAATTTTGACGACGATCTTCGGTTCAATGACTTTTTCAAGACATTTTTTTTCTTGAGCAAAAATATCCGGCCATGCAGGATTCGATTCCGCAAGAATAATAGGAAAGAGCATGCCGTATTGTTCGGTTGTTAAATTATCGAGATTCATCGCTTAACGTTCCTGCCTGCGTTGAAAAAAAACTTCGATTTTATTCTTTCTAACACTAAGCACCCAGAACTAAGAACCATGAACTTTTATATTTATGTTTACTCTTCAACCATTCTTATCGTCCAGAAATCGTTCGCAAGATTATCATCTAATAAATAGTCGTATGGGATGGTAAAGTAACCTTTTATGCCCCAGGAGGGTCCCCAGCTGTTGCGGACTATGAATCGTTTTGCTGCATCGTCGTATCCGACGGCGAGAACAGCATGCCCGCCGACCACTGATTCGTCCTTCTTCGGCATATTCAGCTTGCCGGTTTTTGAGACGGACGGCGATTCGAACGATTCATAAACCGTGAATCCGAATACAAAGGGATATCCTTCCATGAGACATCCTTTCATCTGATTGAGCGTTTGCGGTACTCTATGATAGGAGAGTGTTTGATGTTTCAACGCTTCCGTATAACATGGATTTGCAGGCTTGACGTTAAATTTCTCTATTTCGTAAGACCATAGAGGTTCCGGGCAAACTCCCTGTTTGTTCATGCTTTTCATCCCGTCCCTGATTTGTGCGCCGCTGTCTGAATCGATCGTATGCTCGATCACCCGTTCGTTATAATAAATGAACAGTCGCGAAGGCATAAAATCCTTTGCCTGCCTTTGCCGGATCAGTTCATATTCGAAAGCCGCACCGATAGCATTTGCCGTACAGCTTCCCAATTCTCCCTGATCGTACACCGGGGGGCATTTGGGGCGCAGGTCTATTTTTAACGGTAATTTTCTGAGAATGGCACGTGTTGCAAGATATGGAATATCCCGCTGGTCCGGAAGATCCGGAATCCATCCGAAACGTTTGATTACGTGCGGCATAGCGTCTCCTTTTCGGTCAATGGTGAATTAAAACTTTTATACGAATGAACCAAAAAACCAAACGACTGTCAAATTACACGACCGGAATAGAACTTTCGGGAAAAAATGAAGCCGTTTATTCCTTTTTCTGAGAGAGATTTTTTTTCATCCTGCAAAAGCAATTCCCAATGTTCGACATCGATCCAACGGCCTAACTTATATCCGGCTTTTTTAAGATGTCCTACTTTTTCAAAACCGAAAATTTTGTGCAGGCGAATACTGGAGTCGTTAGGAATGGCAATAATGCTTATTAAAGCTGTATACTCCATCTGTTTCATATCTTCGATAAGCCGGGAAAAAAGCAATTTTCCGTATCCCTCTCTTGTATAGTCTTTATCCAAAAAAATCGTAATCTCGCTCGTGTATTTATATGCCGATCGCTCGATAAATTCGGATGCGTAGGCATATCCGATAACGACAGCATTAACTTCTGCAACGTACCAGGGATACAGCGGCGTATATTTTTGTATCCGCTTCATGATCTGTTCTTCGTTCAGCATTTCCGTTTCAAAGGTTATAATCGTATTGGCGATATAATGATTATAGATATCCCGGATTCTGGGTGCATCGGTCAATTCAACTTTTCGTATGGTTGCTTTCATAAAAATATTATATTTATCGCTGTTTCTTTTTCCACCAGGCATTAAGCCGCGAACGGATATCTTTTTCTCTGCCAAGATCTGCCGGTTTATAATATATCTTATTTTTTAAATTGTCCGGCAGATACTGCTGTTCCGTAAAATGCCCGTCGAAATCATGGCTGTATTTGTATTTTTCTCCATAGCCGAGTTCTTTCATAAGCTTTGTCGGGGCATTGCGCAGGTGAATGGGAACCGGTAAATTCGGGAGGTTCCGGACATCCTCCCATGCCAGTTCGATTGCCATATATGCCGCATTGCTTTTTGGACAGGATGCAAGATACACAGCCGTTTGCGCAAGGACGATTCGCGCTTCCGGCATGCCGATATAATCGATTGCCGTAAAGCAGGAAGTGGCCATCGTAATGCCGTACGGGTCTGCATTGCCGATATCTTCTGATGCGAGGACAACCATGCGGCGTGCGATGAATTTCGGGTCTTCCCCGCCGTCCAGCATGCGCGCCATCCAGTACACGGCTGCATCCGGATCGCTGCCGCGAATACTTTTTATAAACGCGGAAATAATATCGTAATGCTGCTCCCCTTCTTTATCGTAGAGCGTAAATTTTTTCTGAAATGCTTCTTCGATTTTTTGTTTCGTAATAACGACGGAACCACAGGCATCCGGTTTCACCAAACGGACGGCATTTTCCAGCCCGTTGAGAAGTTTTCGCGCATCGCCGCCGGAAAGAAGAAAGAGAAAATCGCGGTCTTGAATCTCGATTGTCCGTTTTGAAAGCACCGCATCGTTCCGGAGTGCATGATCCAGTATTTTATTCAACGCTTCACGGTTCAATGAATCCAGTACATAGACCTGGCAGCGGGAAAGAAGCGGGGAAATGACTTCAAACGACGGGTTTTCCGTCGTTGCGCCGATCAATGTCACGATGCCTTCTTCAACCGAATGCAGCAAAGCATCCTGCTGCGACTTGTTGAAGCGGTGAATTTCGTCGATGAACAGGATCGTTCGCTTTCCAAGCTTCCGGTTGTTATTTTCTGCTCGGGAAATCACATCCCGGATATCTTTGACACCGGCGGAAACGGCGTTGATTTGGAAAAATTCCGCCTTAACGGAATGCGCAATAATTCTTGCAAGCGTTGTTTTGCCGACTCCCGGAGGACCCCAGAGGATCATAGATGATAAATCGCCGCCCTCCAGCAGGGATCGAAGAGGTTTGCCTTCGCCGATGATGTGTTCCTGTCCCCAAAAATCGTCGATCGTCTTCGGGCGCATGCGCTCCGCAAGCGGGGCGGACAATGCGGAGCGCGGTGCTGCAGGTTCGGTATCGGAAAAAAGATCGGGCATGTTAAGACAGTTCTCTCGTGCTTGGTGCGTGGTTCTTGGTTAATCGTTCAAAGTGCCTGCCTGCGTGACTGCCAACCCGCTGCGCATTTTGGCGGGCGTCAGCAGTCGGCGTCGCCGCAATGCGGGCAGGCTTCAGTGCTGCTGTGTTGCCGTTGTTTATTTTTTGGTTTGTCAGTTACTTTGTTGTAATTATATTTCACTGTTTATTGTATTTCGAACTTCAGCACGAAGCACAACGAACTACGAACCTTTATTTTTTAACCTGATACACCGTTTCGCCTTCTTTCGCCAGACCGTAACGCTCCCGGCCGACTCTTTCCAGTGTATCGTCGTTGGTTTCGAGCGCTTTGATCCGATCCTGCAGCTGCCGGGTTTCGAGGCTGTCTCTTTTCAGCTGTTCGGTCCATTCCTTCTGCTGACGTTCGAGTTTTATGCGCGTCATAAGACCCTTGTTATCGAACAGAAAGTAAATAAAAATAATCGCTCCGATAATAAGAAGAATCGTCCGCCGTTTGTTCTTTGCGGCGCTTTTGGCAATTTTTTTAAGCAGCTTTTCCGGCTGTAGTTTTCTGTAAAACTGATCGTCCATCACACTTCTATTTATACCAATCGTTTTTTGGCTGATATGTTGTGTTTAATTTTTTCTTTTGTTCGTGCCTCTCCATCGCCAAAGCAATCAACCGGTCCAGCAATTGTGAATACGGCAGTCCCGTCGCTTCCCAGAGCTTCGGATACATGCTGATGGATGTAAAGCCGGGAATGGTATTGATCTCGTTTAAAAATATTCTGTTAGTCTTTTTTACGACCAGAAAATCGACACGCGCCATGCCGCTGCAATCAAGCGTCCGGTACGCTGTGATTGCAACGCGCTGAATATTTTTTACGACAGTCTTCGGAAGTCTTGCGGGAATAATGACGTTCGATTTTCCATCGACATACTTTGCATCGTAATCATAGAACTCGTTGGAGGGGACAATCTCTCCCGGAACAGATGCCTCGGGATTTTCATTTCCCAGCACAGCACACTCAATCTCCCGTGCATTCGGAACGGCTTTTTCCACTAAAATTTTCCAATCGTACTGCGAAGCGAATTCGATATGCTCAAGCAATTCTTTCTGGTTGTGCGATTTGGAGATACCGATACTCGATCCAGAATGCGCCGGCTTTACGAACATCGGGTAGCGAAGCTTTTTTTCCATTTCTGCAATAAGTTTTTTCGGAGTCGATCTGAATTCATTGTAAAAGAACCAAATCGCAGGCGTCGTTGGAATTTTTGCCTGACGTAATAAGTCTTTTTGGACGATCTTATCCATTCCGACTGCAGAACCGAGCACACCTGCGCCGACATACGGCAAATCGGCAAGCTCCAGCAATCCTTGCAGCGTGCCGTCTTCCGCGTACGTGCCGTGTACGACCGGGAACACGACGTCAATCCTGCTTTCCACGGCGGTGCCGCCGTTCATCGTTACAAGCGATTGTTTTCGAGGATCAGGGAGGATTAATTGTTCGGTCTCGTGATCGATTGAAGCGTTCTCTTTGAGAAGTTTCATTGCCTCTCCGGAACTAAGCCACTGACCGGTATGTGCGATGCCGATTGGAACGATTTCGTATTTGGATTTATCCAAAGCATTGATCACGGATGCGGCTGAAACGAGCGATACTTCGTGCTCCACCGAGCGTCCGCCGAAAATAACGCCGACGCGAATACGGCGCGGCAAGGAGGATGAATTTAATGCGGGAATGTCTGAATTCATTGTTATTCTTTCGATTTCGAAGGAGGTCTCGTTTGTCGGATATCTGACTTTCGTAAACCATATGATACCGAAAAGTGTAATGAGGTGCAATCAAGATTGTTTCCTTGCAGATTCTCGAATTTTGCATATATTAATAAAAGGAGCAGTATGCACCGGGATATTATTAAAAACTTGTAAGGAAACACTTCCGGAAGATGGCGTACTTTCCGGTCAGCAGCGGAGAACAAATGAAAACGGTTCGGCTTATTTTATTATTATTTTTTATCGGAATACCGGAAGGATGGGCTGCGGATTCGGTACCGACAGCACATAAAATTTCTCCTTTTTTTCAGCAGCTCTTGAATAAAAGCACTATTCCCGGACAAAGGCCCGGATTTTCAAAATTATCTGCTGTACCGATCATTCGATCCTCCGGCGATACTCTCTATCAGGCCATTATCCGGACCACCGATCCCCAGGCGCTGCGAAGCATGGGAATTCAGATCAATTCCGTCTGCAAAAATTTTGTGACTGCTCATATCAGCAGAGCTCAGGTGCAGCAGTTGTCCGGATCGTCCCTTGTCTCGTTTATTCGGGAAGCGCGGAAGCGTCATCCCAATAACGATGTTGCTGCCGGACTCATCGGCGCGCGATCCGTGCAAAACGGCGCCATTAACAATACAAAATATACCGGCAAAGGAGTTTTGATCTGCGACATCGATACCGGTATCGACTGGAAACATTTGGATTTTCGCGATCCCGATGACACCACGAAAAGCCGGATTGTCTATATCTGGGATCAAACACTCTTAGCGACCGGTTCCGAGACTGATGTAAAAGGGTACGGTGTACTTTATACGCAGTCGCAAATTAATAATGAGCTGGGCGGATCGCCGGCGAACTTTGTTCGTACTGCCGATAACGATGGACACGGCACACACGTGTCCGGTACGATTGCAGGCAACGGCGCCTCCATGAAGCCGAGTTACAAATATGCCGGGATGGCTCCCCAGGCGGACATCATCATGGTGGAAACCGATTATTACGATTCAAGCATTATCGATGCAATAGAATGGGCGGATAGTATGGCCACAGTTTTAGGCAAACCGCTCGTTGTGAATCTATCACTCGGGACGGTATTGAGTGCGCACGATGGTACCGCAGATGACGAACTTGTCGTCGACGATGTATGTGCAAAACCGGGACGTGTCGTTGCAATATCTGCAGGCAATTCGGAACTGGATTATATTCACGTCTCCGGAACTATGGCCGCTCATGATTCTGCAACGATCAACTTTACCGTGCCGAGTTATATTCCAAGCAGCGTATCTGGAGACGATTATATTTACGTCGATACATGGATGAACAACGGAACCAGCGTCACGGGATTTCTTCAATCGCCGAATAAAAAAACCGTCACAGCTCCGCCGGATACAATTTTCGTCAACATGTCGAGCGACGGCTATATGGAATTATATAATTACATCAGCCCGAACAACGGCAAATTAGAAATAGAAGCGTATATTTCCAATGACTACGGTCCATCTCCAAAATCCGGGACATGGATTATGAAGTTGTACAATTCTTCTTCGGCTCCTGTTACATATCACGGCTGGTTTCAATCTTCACTCGGCGCATCCGGATCGACTGTAAGGCCTGTCAGCGGAGATAATAATTATGTCGTTGGTACTCCCGGTAATGCTTCAGCCGCAATCACAGCGGCTGCCTATACGTCCCGCTGGTATTGGAAATCGCTCGACGGAAACACCTATTCATCTAATTATGCCAATAGCAGTGACAATATTGCCGTGTTCAGCAGCGCGGGGCCCCGGGTTGACAACGTTCAAAAACCCGACATTGCAGCTCCGGGATTCTGGCTGGTTTCGGTTTTTCCGAACAGCTTTCTTTCGGCTGCCTCGTCTTCCAATAAAGCGTATGTAACGCCGGATGGAAAACATCAGGTCATGGCAGGCACGAGCATGGCTGCCCCGTGCGTGGCAGGGAGCTGTGCGCTGCTTCTTCAGTACAATCCGAACCTGACCGCGGCACAAATAAAAAATGCAATCATATCAACGGCCACTGCAGATGCATTTACCGGAAGTTCGCTTCCGACTCCGTTCTGGGGATACGGCAAACTCGATGTCCTCAAGGCATTGTCGCTACTCGCATCCGTTTCTACATCGCCGGGGAGAACAATGCTTGCATACGATCAATGGAACGGGAGCTCAACTGCAAATAAATTTTTTGCGGGTTCGACTGAAAAATACGCTGTCCGCATCACTCCTTCTTCCAATGGAACGCTGAGCGGCGTCTTTTTCCATCCCGCCTCTGTTCTTAAGTTTTCCGGAAGTCCGAGCATAGAAATCTGGACGAATAGCGGCGGTCTACCTGGTTCGCGTATAGCCGGACCCTTTGCTGTCGATACAAGCGGAATTTTGGCTTCGAGTTGGAATTATTACGACCTGTCGACACAGACAATTCCTGTCTCCTCCGGCACCGATTATCATATAGTAATGTACGAATCAGCGGGAATAAGGGACACGCTGTCGCTTTTGTACGATGCAGGCACGATCGACGGCCGCACTTCGAAGTACTCCAGCGGAACATGGACAGAGCTTACAAGCGGCGATGCCCGTGTGCGCGCTGTCGTTACGACTACCAATATTTCTTCCTTTACGGCAACAGCAGGCGGAGGAAAGATTCTTCTGCAGTGGACAAGTTTTTCGGAGGCCGGTGTATATGAATACCGCATACAATTCATGCCGCCCGGCTCTTCTACGTGGACAACAATAGGATCGGTTCCCTTGTCTTCCTCCCATACCTATAGTTTGACCGATTCGACAGTTACCGTTGGAGGAAGATATACATACCGGCTCGCAGAAATCGACAGTTCAGGATTAGCGATCTATTCTTCTACGATACAAATCGATTATAATGCAGCGACAAAATTCATTGTCTATCAAAATTATCCGAATCCGTTCACTTCTACGACGACTATTACGTACAGCATAACCGAAGCAAACCGCACGACGATCCGCGTGTACGATATATTGGGAAGGACCATAAAAACATTGGTGGATGAATATGAGCAGCCGAATATCTATATCCTGACATTCAACGCATCTAAGCTCGCTTCCGGCGTTTATTTTTGCAAAGTAACTTCCGGCGGAAACACCGCGACCAAGAAAATGATTGTCTTACATTGACGGATTTTTCAGTTTCTCTTTTTTTTCTGCCGGCATCATTTTTCAGGATCCCGGCGCTGTTTTCTCTCATTTCCTTTGCCTTTCCCGCAAAAACTGTGTAGGTTCTAAACAGAAGAACATAGTTGAACGAACTAATCAATTCTGGAGATGCATTCATGGCAAACTCGCTGTTTGCAAAAAAACCGTTATCGCTCTTACTGGAAGAAATGAAAGGCGAAAACCGACTGCGCCGTGTTTTGGGTCCGGTTTCGTTGACAAGTCTCGGAGTCGGAGCAATTATCGGTACGGGGATTTTCGTTCTCACCGGGGTAGGAGCACACGACAAAGCAGGACCGGCGCTCATTCTTTCGTTTGCCGTCGCCGGAATTGCATGTGTTTTTGCGGCGCTTTGCTATGCAGAATTCGCTTCGATGGCTCCTGTCGCCGGTTCGGCATATACGTATGCTTATGCAACGCTCGGCGAAATGTTTGCATGGATTATCGGATGGGATCTTGTGCTTGAATATGCGGTTGCCTCTGCCGCCGTAGCGCACGGCTGGTCGGCGCATTTTCAGGATTTGCTCAAGAGCTTCGGCTTTTTTATTCCGCATTCGTTTGCCTCCGCACCGATTGATTTCGATACGGCTGCCGGACGGTTTTTTACTACCGGATCGTATCTCGATCTCCCCGCTATTCTCATAACGATTGTCATTACATTTATTCTCGTTAAAGGCATTAAAGAAAGCGCCGTGTTTAATACGGTCATGGTGGCCGTCAAACTTGTGATCGTGCTCTTTGTCATTGTCGTCGGCGTTTTTTATATAGATCCGAACAACTGGCATCCTTTTGCACCGTACGGATATACGGGCATCAGTTTCTTCGGGCATACGTTGTTCGGACAAACCGGAAGCAACGGCGTTCCGCTCGGTATGCTGGCCGGATCCGGTATCATCTTTTTCGCTTTTATCGGATTCGATTCTGTCTCAACGCATGCGGAAGAAGCGCGCATTCCGAAAAAAGATGTTCCCATCGGCATCATTGCGTCGCTCCTGATTTGTACTGTCCTGTACATTGCCGTCTCTGCAATCGTTACCGGTATGGTCCGCTATGATCAGATCGATATTAACGCTCCGGTTTCCAATGCGTTTGCACAAAAAGGACTGCCAATGGCGCAGCGATTAATCGATGTCGGTGCTATTACAGGTATCACTTCGGTGCTGCTTGTGATGATGCTCAGCCAGCCGCGTGTACTGCTTGCAATGGCGCGCGACGGCATGGTGCCGGTGAGTTTCTTCGGCGCAATACATGAAAAATTCCGCACGCCATGGAAGTCTACTATTCTTACTGGAATTTTTGTCGGAACAATGGCAACCCTGCTTCCGATCCGGATACTTGCGGAGCTGACCAACATCGGAACGCTCCTTGCATTCGTCATTGTCTGCACGGCGGTTCTTATTATGCGAAGAACCAACCCGCTGGCCGAACGTCCGTTCCGCGCTCCCTTGGGCTCGTTTACGCCTATTGCCGGTATCGTATGCTGTTCCATTTTGATGTTTTCCCTGCCGGTCGAAAATTGGTGGCGGTTGATTGTGTGGTTGCTGATCGGTTTTATCATATATTTTTCCTATGGCCGCCGGCATTGCGTCACCGCACGCATACGCCGCGGAGAAGTAATCGTGCCGAAAGAATGACAAATGGTAAATGGCGAATGGTCAATGGTCAATGGTAAATAGGAAGTGCTGAAGTCAGGATAAAAGTTATAATCAATATGCCAAGAAACTTACCGACTAAGGTAAATGGTGAGGTCAGTAATAGTTAATAGTTAGAAGAAGAACGGAATAAACATTTTTGTTCGCAGCATATATTCTTGATATGGCAGACCGAAATATCGAGAACATTCGGCTTCATCCGCTTTCGCCGCTGCGCCCAGACAGAGTGTCGCTGTTGTCGTCAGAAAAATTGAAGACCAGCTTACATCCTTAAGAAAAGCTCCCCATGCAAGAAAAAGAAGAGAAGCATACAGAGGGTGACGAATGTAGCGGTATATTCCGGAAGTTACCAGAGTCGAAGTTTTTTCGAATTCCAGCAAAGTCTCGTCTTCCCGACGTCTGCTGGGTTTGCTTGCCGTACGAAGCCGAAAAAACCCCAATCCCAGCACGATCAAAGATCCGCATAAGAACATCCATGAAATGATCTGGAATGTCGACAGGGGATCGATAAACCACGATCGGATATTGACAAGGACAAGTGCAGCGATCGCCTCCCATGCAAAGAGCCTGTAAAAACCGTGGGAGCTGATCATGAACAGCGACTTTCTGGAAATATAGACGATGCATGTGGAAACCGCTGCAAATAAAAATATTTTGATAATTCCGGTATCCATCAATAATCTCCTCAAAATACGGTTCATTGACTGCATCAGTCCGTTGTCACGCTATCGGTCTGCATCGGCTCATTTCTGTTTTCATCTTACTTTTTGTATATAAATACGTATTTCCATGTTTATTTTCAAGTATAGTCATTGAGCAATTTGAATATTGTCGGCTCATGCGCTGTTTACCGTATTTTGGAATATGCTTTTACAGCGATCAACACAATGTCTTTTTCTTGTGATATCGTCACGAAAATGTAATAATTTTACGATCCTTTTTCTGCAAACGATGTTCTGAGATTTGCCAACTACGAACGAAGGACTATCGAACCAATCAACTTCTTAATCACCGGAGGCTTAAAGATATTTTCCTGCGATCCGCCATTAAGATCGGCGGGCAAACAGCAGGAATCTATTTTATGATTCCATCTGAATTAAAAACCATGAACCAAATAACTTCTTTATTATGTCTCCTGTATTCTGAATTCTGTTTCCATTTGATTGCTCATTGAGGATTTTCTGCGTAATTTCAGGAGGTACATTCATTTCCTCAGAGGTGTTGAGCAGTGCAACGGCTTAAAAAAATACTGCAGCAGCGCAATACGATTGTCATCAAAATCGGCACGGCTCTTCTTGCCGATAAAGTGAACGGTATCCATACGGAACGGCTGGCTGCCATTGCAAAGAATGTCGCGCACATGCGGATGCTCGGAAAAAACGTAGCAATCGTCACTTCCGGCGCTATCGGCGCCGGCGTTGCAGCCCTCCACCTGAACGAACGTCCTAAAACCATTCCGGAAAAACAAGCAACTGCTGCGATCGGTCAGCCTTTGCTCATGGAAGCATATGAAACAGCTTTCCGCACGCAGCATCAGGTTGTTGCACAGATATTATTGACTAAAGACGATTTTACAAACCGGGGCCGTTATGTGAATGCAAAAAACACATTTGCATCGCTGTTCGATCACGGGGTTGTTCCGATCATCAACGAAAACGATACGGTCGCAGTCGAAGAAATAAAACTGGGAGACAACGACAATCTTTCCGCTATGGTTGCCACACTCATCGAAGCGAATCTCCTGCTGATTCTTTCCGACATCGATGGGCTGTATACGGACGACCCTGCGTATAATCCGGATGCGGTACTGATTCCGGTCGTTGAAAAATTAACACCGCAGATCGAGCGGCTTGCAAAAAAAAGCAAGAGCGAAATGAGCACGGGAGGCATGGTTACCAAAATACAGGCCGCAAAACTATGCATCGATGCCGGCATCGTCATGATTATCGCCAATGGAAAAAATCCGGAAACGATCAAAACGATTTTTGAAGGCAATTTCCGTGGAACCGTTTTTATTCCCGGTTCGAAAAAAATATCCGTCCGAAAACAATGGATCGGACTTTTTTCTCATCCGGCCGGCGCGATCGTCATCGACGACGGTGCGGCGAATGCTTTATTGAAGCAGCAAAAGAGCCTGCTGGCCTCCGGTATTACCGCCGTGCGCGGCGAGTTTAAAACGCAGGAAATTATTTCCGTGTTCACAATGTCCGGCAAAGAGATCGGAAAAGGAATCTCCGCATACTCCGCGGCGGAAATCAGCATGATCAAAGGGAAAAAAAGCTCTGAAATTGAAAAATTGCTGGGCTGCAAAGCTCCGGCGGAAGTCATTCATAGGAACAACCTTGTCATGGGAGAAGAATAAATGGCAACAGTTCAGGAAAAAGCTTCATCGGTAAAACGGGCAAGCCGCATTCTTGCAAATGCATCAACAGCAAAAAAAAACGCCCTCTTAAAAACAATTGCAGCAGAACTCAAAAAAGAAACACAGGAAATTTGCAAAGCGAATGCACTTGATCTGCAGCTTGCATGGGAAGCCGGTCTCTCCGGAGTGACCCTCGACCGGCTTACGTTGGATGAGAACCGCATAGCACAGATGATTGCCGGCATCCGGGATGTTATAAAACTGCCCGATCCGGTAGGAGAAATTTTCGGAAAACGGCGCCGTCCGAACGGTCTGGTTATCGAGAAAATGCGCGTTCCGCTCGGTTCGGTCGGCATCATTTATGAATCGCGCCCGAACGTGACCGTCGATGCATCGGTGCTATGCCTCAAAACCGGCAATGCGGTTCTTTTGCGCGGCGGCTCGGAGGCGATCGGGACAAACACAGTACTCGTGAAAATTATCAAATCCGCTCTCAATAAAGTCTGCCTGCCGGATGGTTGTGTGGAACTGATCGAAACCACAGACCGGAGCGCCGTTACGGAAATGATCAAACAGGATAAGTTCATCGATGTTATTATTCCGCGGGGAAGTCAGTCACTGATCCGGTTTATTGCCGAAAACTCAAGCATACCGGTCATTGTTCACGGGGAAGGAAATTGTCACATTTACGTCGACAGTTCTGCCGATCTCGAAGTTGCAGAAAAAATTGTCGTCAACGCCAAAGTTCAGCGGCCTTCAGTTTGCAATGCAGCGGAAAAATTGCTGGTGCACGAAAAAATTGCCGGCACATTCCTGCCCCGCATCGCACAGGCGCTGAGGAACGAACACGTAGAACTGCGTGGCGATGAACGCACCGTATCCATCGTTGCGGATATAAACCCGGCGGAAGATGCGGATTGGCCGCGCGAATACCTGGACCTCGTTATGGCGATTAAGATAGTCGGCAGCATCGATGAAGCTATCGAACATATCAACACGTACGGAACGCACCACTCCGATGCAATTGTTACAAAAAACAAAAAGAACGGAGAAAAATTCCTGCGGGAAGTGGATTCCGCCGCCGTCTATGTCAATGCATCGACGCGATTTACAGACGGTTATGAATTCGGACTCGGTGCGGAAATCGGCATCAGCACGCAAAAGCTCCATGCCCGCGGACCTATGGGATTGGTCGAATTGACAGGCGCAAAATTTATTGTACACGGGAAAGGGACGATCCGGGTATAATGACCGCTTTGAATGTTTCTTTTTCGCACCCTCCGCCGGCGCTCAAAATATTTTTATTTTGTCCGCGGAGCGTAATTTTTTTGTTTTTTCTTGCCGTTTCTTCTTATGCACTGCATGCGCAGGAAAAGCAATATTATTTCTTCCATCCCTATACGTACGGTTCGGATGCATTATATAATCCGGTATCTCTTCTTACGGATGGAGGATTCGATTCATACCAAATCCTCGACCGGCAGCCGACGTGGAACAATATCGAATGGAATATTGCAGCCACCAATGTCTGGAGAAGCCTCATTTCTCCTCTGCCGGTTATCAGTGCATTCGGCTGGAAACGTTTTATACGCCAGGAGATTATTCCCTCGAGTTTCAATATCAACGATGCACAGTATGCGCCGAATATAGCCCTCCACACCATCGGAGGCGGCATGGAGTACCGGAAGATTTCCGAATGGTACGATTATTACGATGTCCCGCTTCCATATATCTGCGGTATAGCGACCTGCGTAGCATACGAGTTTATCAATGAAGTTGTAGAAAACGGTCCGCAGACATCTCCCAACGAAGATTGTATTCCGGATGTGCTTATTTTTCAGCCGCTCGGTTTTATACTTTTCAGTTTTGACGGCGCTGCGGAATTCTTCTCTTCGACACTGCAAATGAACGACTGGTCGGAACAGACAGGTCTGTCGTTTGCGCCGTTTGCGGTGCGTAACGCCGGGCAAAATTTCGTCATGAAACTCGCATTGAACCGGAACCGTTCGACGAATATATTTTTTCATTTCGGCGAATTCGCTCTTCTCGGCCTTTCGCTTAAAACGAATTCCGAATATGCCGTTTCGTTCGGAGGCGGATTCGCATCGACGGGTGTGAAGGACCTTCCGACGATAAACGGAGTACCTTCCAACACCGTCATATCCGGGCCGATGGCGGGAATTTACTACGACCGGAATAATTCTCTGCTTGCATCCGTCGTGTATTCGGCCAATCAGAATACCCGGTTTCGGATGAACCTGTTTCCTGGACTGCTGAGCAGTTCGGAATATTGTCCCGGGATTTTTCTAACAATTTCCGGCAATGGGTCGACCACTGCCGGATTGACCATGCGGATACTTCCTGTTGGCCTCAGTTTCTTCTCGCCTCACAAATAATACGTTCAAGGAGCTTCTATGAACAGCACTACTACCGGAAGCGAATTCAAAAGAGGACTCGGCCTTTTCGATTCTACCATGATTGTTGTCGGTTCCATGGTAGGATCGGGAATTTTCATTGTCAGCGCCGATATATCGCGAACGCTCGGTTCGACCGGCTATTTGCTGCTCACATGGATTGTGACCGGGCTTATGACTGTTATTGCCGCGTTGAGCTACGGCGAGCTTGCAGGCATGATGCCGCGTGTCGGCGGGCAATATGCATACTTGCGCGAAGCGTATAATCCTTTTATCGGATTTCTCTACGGCTGGACATTATTCCTTGTTATTCAGACCGGAACGATCGCAGCGGTCGCGATGGCATTCGGTAAATTCACCGCCGTGCTTTTCCCTGTGCTCGGCGAGCAGAATATTCTTTTAAATGCATGGGGATTGCATATCAGTGCGGCGCAGTGTACAGCTATTGCGAGCCTGGTCATCCTGACCGGGATCAACATGTTCGGGCTGCAGGAAGGGAAAATCGTTCAGAATCTTTTCACATCGACAAAAATCATTGCGCTGGCAGGACTCATTGTTCTTGGCATTATATTTCAGCGGAACACGCAGGCGTTCGAATCGAATTTTTCATCTTTATGGAATGCAGCATCGGCTGTCACGGCCGGCGGAATTGTAAAAATTCTCCCGCTCTCCGGACTTGCCTTGTTCGCGGCGTTCGGCGCCGCTATGGTGGGATCGCTGTTCTCGAGCGATGCGTGGAATAATATTACGTTTACAGCGGGGGAGGTAAAAAATCCGCGCAGGAACATACCGCTTTCTCTTGCACTCGGAGTCGGCATCGTAACGCTCATCTATATTCTCTGCAATGTTTCGTACCTGAGCGTTCTTCCGCTTTCGGGAAATCCTCAATCGGCGGCAGCAGCGGAACGCGGTATTCAATTTGCCGCAAGCGATCGCGTGGGGACCGCTGCAGCGGAACAGATTTTTGGAATCAGCGGCGCACTGATAATGGCGATTCTTATTATGATTTCAACATTCGGCTGCAACAACGGCTTAATCCTTGCGGGCGCGCGTGTCTCCTATGCCATGGCAAAGGATGGACTATTTTTCAAGGCCGCGGGAAAGCTCAACAGAAAATCGGTGCCGGGAGCGGCGCTGATCGTCCAGGGAATCTGGGCTGCAATTCTTTGTTTAAGCGGAACATACGGCAACCTGCTGGATTATGTTATTTTTGCAGTCTTGATTTTTTATATTCTTACGATCGGAGGAGTTTTTATATTGCGGAAAAAACTTCCGGATGCCGATCGTCCTTATAAAACATTCGGCTATCCCGTTCTTCCCGCTCTCTATATTGTTCTCGCAGCAGCAATATCGATCGATCTGCTTATTTATAAACCGCAGTATACGTGGCCCGGACTCATCATTGTGCTGCTTGGAATTCCGGTTTACTTTCTGTGGAGGAAAAAAGGTGAGCAGCAAACAGCAAATGATGAATAGCGAATAAAAGAAGATCCTAGTGCCAGTCCTAAAAAATGATATTGTATTCCATGAGGCATAGTGCCGCGAAAACAATGCACTTCTGCACGGCAAAACACAATATTACTTAATTGAAGCGGCATTAGTTCCCACCGGAAGCGGGCAAGCGTGGTGCTTGATGCTGAAGTTAAAAAAATAGGTACTATTCAGCGTTTAATTTAATTATAAAAACATCCCTGTAAAAGAGCTGTCCGACTGCGAGTTGTCCCGAAGGTCACTTAGTGATGCCTATGGCAGACTCCAATGGAGGACTCTACAATAGGGATTTAAAGCTGAGCAAAAAAGCATTTATTCCTAATACATTGAATAATTACAAATGATTCGGATTCGCTAAAATTGAAGGCAAGCTGTGTGTAACATCCGCAAAGAAGCAGGGAACCGGAAAGTATGAACAGGCAAAAAAATTTGCTCAGGTTTGTTCTGACGGTAGTTTTCAGTCCCTCATACATCATGTTTTTTTCCTTCTCTCACAACTCATACAACACACGTGCAATCCCAATAAAGCATTGCAGACTCAGTATCAGCCGCTGCTGCAGTTTGATATGGAACTATAAACTGTAAATAGCGGGTTTGTCGATATGAAAACAGGAGACAGAAATTGTGATCCGCGGCACATTGTGACGGCGTTCTCTTGCATGAAAGGATTAATTTTGTATTTTTCCTTTGCATTTATTTTCCACACAACAAAGAGGCAAATAATGAAGAGGAAACAAATACAGACGAGATGCGCCGTTTCGACTCTTTTTTTCTGCAGCGCTCTCCTGACATTTACACTCGCCGGATGTTCGACAACATATCTTCAGAATCTTACAGCCGAAGGTCCGTTCTTTCAACCCCCTGTGCAGATGGTGCATGATACGCTGCAGACCATTACTCTTCGACCGAGCATATCAATGATCACGCCGCAATCAGCGACGGGACGGCTTTCCGGACATACGCAGGTAAACGGCAGCGGTGTGTATTATGTCGATACGATCAAATCGACGACGCCGTATCAATATCAAGAACCGCTGGGTGTCAATACCCATAATTTTGATGGAAATAATTTTAGATGGAATCTGCCGGGCGTTTTGTATGGGCTCGATCTGGATATCCCCGTTTCGCCCGGTTCCGCTCTCAGTTTCGGCGGTAATTATGCGCCACTCAACGGCGAGCCGTACTGGCAGGCATACGGCATGGTTAGTCTTTTCTCTATCAACAGCCAGCATGTCGCAGTCCGGTTCGATGCCGGGGCAGAATGGCAAAATTTAATTTACAATATTGAATTTGTTCGGACGACAACCACTCTCGCTGCATACAATGTCGTCGAGTTCGATCAACTCCAGCAAAACCAAACAGAAACGAATTATTTTGTAGCGCTGACATTAAACGGTACATCCGCAGCTTCGCGCGTCCATCTTTTTCTCCAGGCAGCAGCAGTACGGCAGATGCTCTATAATATTTCAAACATGACCGGATCGCAAAGCTATCTGAATTCAGAATACCGGACCCAGTACCTGTATTCGCTGACACCGGGATTCAGCGTCCTTCTGGCCGATAATTTTTCCATCGTGCTCGGCGTGCGTTTTGTGTGGGATGTTAGTACGGAAAGCGCATCGCAAACGCTGTATCAGCCTCTGCTGCAGTTCGATATGGGGCTGTGAGTTCGTTCTAAGTTCGTAGTTCGTGGTGCTTAGTTATTAATCAACAAGCTACTGTGCTGCTGTTCAATGTTCAAAGTTTTAACAGTTATTAGGTTCTTAAGTTTATTCTCTTTCGGGTTGAATCNNTTTATTCTCTTTCGGGTTGATCATGCCGCCGCTTGCGGCGGGGAGCTTCATTGATTCTTAGTTTTTCCCCAACTTCAGCGCTGCGCACCATGCACTCAGAACTTTTTTCTCATCGCTTGAAATTCGCTTCAATGTCCCGCGATGAGCACTTCGGCGATTTGCACGGCATTGGTTGCTGCGCCTTTGCGGACATTGTCGGAAACGATCCAGAGATTGATGCCGCTTGGAACGGAGTAATCTTTTCGTATTCGTCCTACGAAGACCTCGTTTTTACCGTACGCGTTGATTGCAAGCGGGTACACATTGTTGCGCGGATCGTCCTGAACGATAATACCCGGAGCATTCTGTAAAATGCTTCGGACTTCTTCGGCTGTACACGGCTTTTCGAATTCCACATTCACGGCCTCGCTGTGTCCGCCGATCACCGGTACGCGTACCGTGGTTGCCGTGACCGGAATATTTTCTCCCATGATCTTGACGGTTTCCAGCATCATTTTTTGTTCTTCCTTTGTATACCCGTTTTCGAGAAAAACATCGATATGAGGAAGAACGTTGTATGCAATAGCATGCGGAAATTTTTTAACCCGCACCGCTCGTTTTGTCATTTCATCTTCGAGCTGGTCGACTCCCTTTTGCCCGGCACCGGTTACCGATTGATATGTCGATACGACCACGCGTTTGATACGGAAAACATCGTGAAGCGGTTTAAGCGCGACGACCATCTGGATGGTGGAACAATTTGGGTTCGCAATAATGCCGTGATGCTTGAAAATATCGGACGGATTTACTTCCGGCACGACAAGGGGAACCTGTTCTTCCATACGGAACGCGCTGCTGTTGTCGATAACAACGGCCTTCTGCTCGACTGCCTTCGGTGCAAATTCGGTACTGATCGACGCACCGGCTGAAAAAAGAGCTATATCGACGCCGGAAAATTCTTCCGCTTTCAATTCCCTCACCGCAACGGATGTTCCGTTGAATTTTACTTCCTTACCCGCCGACCGGGCGGAAGCGAGCGGGATAAGTTTTCCGACCGGGAATTTTCGTTCTTCCAGAACTTTGACCATCGTGCTTCCGACCAAACCCGTGGCACCGACAACCGCTACCGTATAAAGTTTCACAACAGAACTCCTTGAGCTATATAAGTTCTTCGAATGTTTGCCGGGGGCGAATGACGCGCACACGCTCGCCGTTGACCATCACCTCTGCCGGACGCAGACGTCCGTTGTAATTCGATGTATTGACAAAACCGTATGCTCCAGCCGTCAGTAAGGCAAGGACCTCGCCGGGACCGACCTTTGCAAGCATCCGGTCCTTTGCAAAAAAATCGCCGCTTTCGCAAATGGGGCCGACTACATCGACCTGCCGGTGTTCGTATGTATTGATTACCGCAGGAACAATCTGATGATGAGCGCCGTAGAGACTCGGTCTCAATAAATCGTTCATTGCTCCGTCCACAACAACGAATTTTTTGGCAGAAGTTTCTTTTGTGTAGAGCACTTTCGTTACAAACACACCCGCGTCCGCTATGAGCGACCGTCCCGGCTCGATCCAGACGGAACAGCCGGTTTCGAGCAATATCGGCAGAACTGCCTTTATAATATCCGCCGGTGAGGGAATACCGGCGTGTGCTTGATCTTCGATGGGCAGCGCTTCATGTTGAAGGGCGTTGAAATATTTCACGCCGAATCCGCCTCCGAAATCGATATGACGGATCACGATTCCGGCTTCCCGCAATTTGCCGATCAGGCCTGCGACGCTGCGCGCCGTATCGACGAACGGTTCGACTTTAATAATTTGAGATCCGATATGAGTGTGAATGCCGATAATATCGATGGCCGGCAGGGTTGCTGCATAGCGGTACACTTCCAGCGCTTGAGTGTCTTCGATACCGAACTTGTTCGTGTGCAGTCCCGTTGTAATATACGGATGGCTTTGCGCATCGATATGCGGATTGATGCGGAATGAAATTCTCGCTCTCACGTTTGCACGCATCGCCAGACGGGAAATAGCCTGCAATTCCTGCACCGATTCTACGTTGAAGGCAAAAATATTCTTTTGCAGGGCGTATTCAATTTCATCATCGCGCTTACCGACGCCGGCAAATGCGGGTTTATTCGGAGAGAATCCCGCCTTGAGAGCAAGATACAGTTCGCCGGCAGAAACGATATCGGCTCCGGCTCCCTCTTCGGCAAAAATTTTCAGAATTGCCGGGTTGCTGTTCGCTTTCAGCGCATAACAAATTGTGTGGCCGGACTCCCCGAACGCCGCTTTGAGAGACCGGAAGTTCTTGATAATTTGATTTTTGCTGTACACATACAAGGGTGTGCCGTATTCTTCCGCCAGATCAATAAACGGAACTTCTTCGCACATCAGCATATTTTCTTTATAACAAATACTGCTCATAAAATGCCCGTCATTAAAAACCGAAACAATGCAAGAGATACTCGTACGGCAGCTGCAGGACATAAACAATCGACATCATAAAATTCCGGAACGCCTGGACGTTAAGAAGCACGAGGACAATAAGGATTCCGGCAAAACCGAGCCGGCGGTATTTCTCGCCGATTTTTTCCGGAAGCAGCGAGCAAAGTACGTGCGAACCGTCAAGGGGCGGAACAGGAATCAAATTGAACACCGCAAGGAAAATATTGAGGGAAATTCCAGCTGCAAACATTTTCGTAATAAAAATAAACAAGGCGCTCTTAAAATCGCTTCCGGCAGCATTCAGCGGACCGCCGATCGACATGGTGAACACATAACCGAACACGCACAACAGGGCGACACCGAAATTAGACAGCGGGCCCATCAAAGATACGAGAATATCGTCCCGCCTGTAATTCTTAAAATTTGCCGGATTAATAGGAACCGGTTTTGCCCATGCGACCATAATCGGAATCTTTGTAAAAAAAGCCATAAGAGGAAGGACAATAGAACCGAAAAAATCGATATGCGGTATCGGGTTGAATGTCAGCCGGCCCATATCCCGCGCTGTAGGATCCCCGAGGCGCAGGGCCATAAGGCCATGCGCAACTTCGTGCACAACAACCGAAAAAAACAAGATCGGCAGTATATAGAGATATTCCACGCAGATTCCTTTCAAAATAGAAAAATTCCCGTCGGCGACCTCATAAAAGCTGGGGAAAACGTTGCCAGCGGGACTTTCTCTCTCTTCTAATTTACAAAAAATCCGGTGGAATTCAACCTTCTTTGCCCGCACATTTTATTTCTGTATTGCTTTTCCCCTCTTCGCTTCTCATATTTAAAAGCAATTTCAGTCTTTAATGGTCACCGAAAGTATTCATTCATGTTGAAAAATAAAATTATTCGACAATCCATCATCACGTGCTTTGCTGTTTTTTCCCTTGCAGCTGTACCCTGTGCGGCGCAAACACAGGAACCTGTCCGGCATCCATGGTGGGTGAATATGGGAGGCGGGCCCGGATTTGTCGGCAGCGCCGGTACTATGACGGCGGGATTCGAGTATTCGGAACAACTCGACGGCATGATTCTCTCCGGCCGGCTGCTGGGGTCGACCAATAAAAATCCGACCATACTCGAATACAGCCCCTCCGGTGTCGTTTATAAAATGGCGGAGTATGCCGTCCTGTATGGACCTTCATATCGATACGGCAGCTATCTTATTTCCGGCGGTGCGGGAATCGGACTCGTACGGGCTATCTATGAAAACGACAATGCAGTAACCACGGGAAAAAATTCCAGTATCAGTCTTCCGCTTGAAGCGCAATGGTGCTGGCGGCCGACACACTTTGTCGGATGCGGTCTCTATGCATATGCCAGCTTGAATTTTGAAAAAACTTTTTCCGGCCTATGGTTTTTTGCCCAACTCGGGTTGTGGTGAACCATGATTTTTAAGGTCTGGCTTGTTTTCTGTATTACGAGCATCATTGCCTCAATGACCCCCGGTCCGGCGGTGCTCTTGATCACTTCGCAGGGAGCGCGTTCGGGTGTCCGGGGAAGTTTTTTCGGCGCAATCGGGATTTGTACGGCCAATATTTTTTACTTTTTTCTTTCTTCCCTGGGACTGGCTGTCGCTCTGCACAACGCAGCATCGGTTTTTTTTATCGTAAAATTGTGCGGTGCAGGATATTTGATCGTCATCGGAGTTCAGAACTTTCTCTCTTCATTCAAAAATCCGGGATCGCTCGTCATGCCGGCGAGCGGACGGCCTGCGGAACAACAGAACACATTTTTACAGGCATTTGCAACTCAGATTTCGAATCCCAAAGCGATTCTCTTTTTTACATCGCTGGTGCCGCAGTTTATTAATCCGGCCGGAAACATCCCTTTTCAATTTTCTCTTCTTGCAGCAACAGATGTGACTCCCGAGATTTTTATACTGACCGGATACGGGTGGCTGGGCGCCCGCGGAGGAAAAATGATGCAGGACAATCCCTCTCTTGCCCGCTGGATCGACAGGGTCTCCGGAGCCATTCTTATTGCTATCGGTCTGCATCTTATTTTTTTCCAGGACTGGAAAATTTAGTGTCTTAGTTCAATGCTGGCGGTGCTGGAGTTCAAAAAAGTAGAGATGACTTGGAGTGTCCATGAAACAATAAATCAATCTTCAGACGTCTTCATTCTGCTCTTCTGTCCGGGAAAAATAATTTCAAGTATCCAGGAGCTTGCTGCGAACTGTAAACATGGCATAGAGGGAAAAACCGCCTGGAAGCAGGATTTAACAGGAAAAGGACTAATTTCATTTAACCATATACGAAGAACCGCCCGCCAGGAAGCAATCGGCTCCGTTTTTCCGATCGGGCATGAATCTTCAATCTCTTTTTTGTAAATTAACAATTCTATAGAATATACAATTTAAAAACATGATGGGCGCGAAACGCATACACAGGCAGACACGAATGAAGTATTGGTTTGTATTTTATTTTTTATTTTGCAGCATACTTTTCGCTGCAACCCTTTTTGCCGACGATCAATATCCAATCAAAAAAGTTCTTATCGTTGCCGAAGGAACGTCGGATATTAAAAACATCGCAATGGGCGACGCCCGGCAGCTGGCGGATCTCATGGGTCATTTCTCCACTTCCGTTACATTAAAAGGGGTACACGATTACCGACTCGGTGAACTCAATAATTACGATTTTATTTTTTATGTCGGATTCAATCTCCACAATGAAGTTCCGGCAAAGTTCCTCGTCGATGTTATGACCGCCAAAAAACGGGTCATCTGGCTCAACACGGGAATGATCGAATTCTGCCGGCGCTACGATGTCAAGAAACGCTACGGCTTTACCGTTTCTGAAATCGATTCGACATCCATGTTCAATCAGGTTCGTGCAAACAATCATCTCTTCACCAAAGGCGAGCCGAAACTTCATCTCATCCATATTACAAACCCGGCGGCTGTCAGTGTGTCGGGAACGGTGTACTCCACCTCGCGGGGAAAAAGTTCGCCGTACATCGTCACATCCGGCAATCTGACGTATATAGCCGATTCTCCGTTTGCCTTTGCAATTCCGGGGGATCATTACATCTATTTTGCCGATCTTTTGCATGATATTTTGGGTGAGCAGCATGAAGAGTCGCATTCCGCCATGATCCGCATCGAAGATATATCGGTTTTTGATAATCCGGATAAACTCCGGGAGATTGCCGATGTTTTTTCCCGCCACGGCATTCCGTTTATGGTCGGCGTTATTCCGTTTTTTGTCGATCCGGGTGAAGGCATACACCTGAGTCTTTCCGATAAGCCGGATTTAGTCGACGCGTTGCAGTACATGGTGCGCAATGGCGGCACGATTGTGATGCACGGGATCACACATCAATATAAAGGAACGACCGCAACAGATTTTGAATTCTGGGACGACAACACCAACAGCACTATTCAGGGAGAAACGGAAGAAGCCGATGCGCATAAGATAGAATTGGGCATACAGGAATTCATGAAAAACGGCCTCTATCCTCTGGTGTGGGAAACGCCGCACTATACTGCATCGTTCAAGCTGTACAGGACTATTTCGAAATATTTCAGCACCGCATGTGAACAGCGGCTTTCAATTGAGGATGCAGATTTCAGTCAATTTTTTCCTTACATCATCAAGAAAGACCTCTTTGGACAAACGATCTACCCGGAGAATCTCGGTTATGTTCCTCTCAATCCGGATAAAGACGAAAGCCGCAAATCGGTGCAGCAGTTGATTGACAACGCAAAAGCTGAAATGTACGTAAGGGACGGAGTCTCTACGGCATTCTTCCATTCGTTTCTGGATATTGAACTGCTGGAACAATTGATCGACGGTATACAGAATCTTGGATATACGTTTATGGATATGCGGGAACAGACCAACTGGGTACGCACAAAAGACCGGATTATACTCTCCGGCAGCCAGCAGTATACGATGAACCTCAAAGATCAATATTTAATGGAAGCGTACTATGATGAAAACGGCGAACTGAAGCAGCGCATGCTGAGCGAGAAACGCCTACTGGGTCCTGTGACAAAAAAAATAACGCTTGCCCCGGGAGAATTTTATCGTGCGGAAGCAACGGAATTTCGTGAAAAACCTGAGACATTTTTTCAGAAGATTGCCTCACAGGTTCAGCGCCTTTTTGAAAATTTTACGGAAAAAGAGAATTCATGGCAGCCGGTGCGTCCTCTTCTGATGTGGAATTATTTTGCAAGGGGTGCATTCTTTCATGACCAGTCATCGTTTGCTTCCGTCTTTCAAAGCGTGAATGTGAGGCTCGATACCGCTTTCCTCGGCCAGCCGCTTTCACTGGCAAACTATAATCTTCTCATTATTCCCGCTGCCATAGCGGATTCGCTCAATCCGGCAGCAATCGAAGAGGTACGAAAGTTCGTCAAGGACGGCGGCAATTTGATCCTCGATGCAAAGACCGATCTTGCGGGAGAATTCGGCATTACCTATGCATCTTCCCGCATGGATGTGCGTCATATTCGTGATGAACTGTTCCCTGAAGAGCCGATTGCCTGGCGCAATGCCGAACTGGTTACTAAATTCGATGTGGATGATATCGACAAAGTTTTCTGTTACGATGAAGCGACCGACGCCCCGATGGTTATAGGTAAAAAAATAGAGAAAGGAAAAATTCTCTATATCAATTCCCTCTTCGATCCAATGACCGATCAGGGATATTCCCATTACCCGTTCCTTCTGGAATATATACGGCGATATTTTTCACTGCGCCCGTTTGTGCGGAGGGAACAGGTGGAAATGTATTTCGATCCGGGACTGCGTCATACGTACAGCGTCGAAAATCTTGTCCGCTCCTGGGTAAATAACGGTATCCGGATTATCCATGTGGCAGGATGGCATCAATATCCCACTTATACGTACGATTATGCACGGCTGATCCGCCTTGCTCATGCCAACGGAATTCTCGTGTATGTGTGGCTGGAACCGCCGCAGGTGAATCACAAGTTCTGGATAAACCATCCTGAATGGCGCGAGAAAAACATCAAAGGGGACGATGCAAAAGCCTCCTGGCGTTTTCCGATAGCACTGACCGATACCGGATGCGTTCGAGCTGTTATGCAGGAGTTCCGCTCGATTCTGGAAACATACGATTGGGACGGCGTTAATCTTGCGGAATTGTACTTTGAAGCCGGCCGCGGATTTGAAGACCCGCTTCTCTTTACTCCTGCACACCCGAGCGCAAAAAACGACCTCAAACGGCGTTACGGTATAACGCTGGCATCCGTTTTCGATTCGTTATCGCCTTCGTACTGGAAAAGAAATCCGGGTGTGCGCGAAGACATAACGGAGTATCGCGTACAAAGCCTTACAAAAGTGTATGAATCGTTCCTTTCGCTTTTTCAGGAATATGAAATCCGAAAACCGGGTTTTCAGGTCGTTGTTACAGCAATGGACAGTTACAATTCGCCGAACCTGCGGGAGCAGCTCGGTGTGGACATGCAAAGCGTGCTCGCGCTTCAGCATCGATTCGGATTTATGCTGCAAATCGAAGATCCGCAATCTCTCTGGTCGACGGACCCGCAGCGCTACGCAAAAATCGGCGCGCAGTATCAGGCGCTCGTTTCCGATCCTGCCAAGCTCATGCTGGACCTCAACATCCTGAGCTTCCGTAATAAGGACGAAGTGCTTCCTTTCCCGACGCTTATACAGACCGGAACGGAAAGCTATCATCTTATTCATTCGGCTGCAAGCGGGGCAGTACGAACAACAATTTATTCGGAAGCTACGGTCAATCCGCAGGATCTGGCTTTCTTTTCGAATGCTCTGGCCTCCGCTTCTCGCTACCGATTGAAAGGCAATGAAATCGATTTTTCTTCGCCTTATTCAACTACGCTGCGTCTGCCTGCAGCGATTCCGGAAATTTCTCTCGACGGTGCAACCGTCCTGCCATCCCGCGATAACCGGTATTTCATGCCGGCCGGCAGCCATCAAATCATTTTGCAGGCACAGGAAGCCGGAACGTTTTCTGCGAACAAATTGCAGCCCCGCGTAATGTCCTCGACAGGCAACATTACAACACTGGAGTACGGTTCGCGCGACATCATGTTTTCGTATGAATGCAGCGAACGGATGCTCATCGCGCTGAGCAATCTCCCGACGGCAATTACCGTAGACGACCTTTTTTATCCGTGTCACCCCATGCAGGGGAACGATTGTTTCTCTATCTTTCTTCCGCAGGGACGCCATAACGCCGTTATTACGACGGGGGATGCTTTTTCCTACGGCATCAGCATTACAAGCTTCTGGTCTTCAACGGCGATTGCCCTGTTCGCAGTAACGGCAGTTTCATTACTTGCGTTGATGTACGGTATCTTAAAAATTCTAAAACGCCGCGCTTCTGCATCTTGAAAGGTTTATAACCATGTCTCTTCTCGAACTTGATTTGAGTTTTCTTTTTGTTGTTGCCGTTATTCTTATCTGGTTTACCATTGCGTATCAGTTTATCCTTACAATTTTCGGCTATATCAATTATGTGAAAGCGATGAAGGAACAAAAGGAGATCGACAAACAGTCGTTCGATTATCCTTCCTGCTCTATTCTTATTCCCGCGCATAACGAAGAGAAGGTTATCGGCAGAACGATCGAGTCCATGTTAAATCTGGAATATCCCAAAGACAAACTGAAGATCATTATCATCAACGATGGTTCCGCCGATGGCACGAAAGAAATCATTCAAAGATATGCAGCGCAGGACGCGCGCGTTGTTCTTTTCGATGTTCCGAAAGGCCTGGGCGGAAAGGGAAAATCGCGAGCGCTGAATTTCGGCATGAAAGTGGCGTCTTCGGACATTATCGCCATTTACGATGCGGACAATACGCCGGATCCGAGGTCCCTTCGCTACCTTACCGCACAGCTTCTTCTTCATAAAAATCTCGGTGCGGTCATCGGAAAATTCCGAACGGTCAATAAAAAGGCAAACCTTTTAACACGATTCATCAACATCGAGACACTGAGTTTTCAATCGATGCTGCAAGCGGGACGCTGGCAGATGCACAACATTGCGACGCTTCCCGGGACGAATTACGTTATCTGGCGGCATTTGCTCGAAGAACTCAACGGCTGGGACGAAGAAGCGCTCACGGAAGATTCGGAAATGAGCATCCGTTTGTATGAAGCCGGCTACAAGATTAAATTTATTCCGTATGCAGTGACCTATGAACAGGAACCGCAGGAATGGAAGGTCTGGATAGGTCAGCGGCTGCGATGGGTACGCGGCAATAATTATGTCGTTTCAAAATTCTGGAAAAAAATCCCGCATTTTAAAAGCAAACGGCTTGCTTTCGATCTGCTGTATACGCTTTCGCTTTATTATGTCTATTTTATTGCCGTTGTCTTCTCCGATGTTTTGTTCATTATCAGTCTTTTGCACATCGTCAGCATTTCGCTTCCCGGGCCGTACACGTTTGTCTGGATTACATCGATTTTCCTCTTCGTCTTCGAACTGGTATTAACGATCTCTTATGACGATGAAGACAAATTGGAAAATATCGGATTGGTCCTGCTGATGTACTTTTCGTACTGCCAGTTGTGGATTTATATCGTCATCAAGGCATGGTACCAGGACTATATTAAAAGGGAAAAGCGGACATGGGACAAAACAGTCCGGTTCGACGTTCCTGTCCGGCCGCCGCAGTAGCAATTGTTTAAAAAAATCATTTGCGGTCTTGCAGAAGCAAGGTTTGATCGTTAGATTACACGAAAGAAAAAACGGCATAGTCCGGCGGAATTTACATTTGTTTTCTGAAACCACAAGCGACCGAGGGTGAGAGTATGGCGGACGGCAATCAGGACGAACCGATTCGTATCCGGGCTAAATTTCATTTCGACGGGGGAGTAGAAAAAGTATTCAACGTCGCACTCCATCCTAAAACTCTGGAACTTATCGTTCCGGAAATACCGAGTCTTCCCGATTGGACATATTTGCAATACCAGAAATGCATCAACTGCCCGCTGCCGGATACGGTCGTGCGATGCCCGATCGCGGTCAACATTTCCCGCCTCATTGAAGAATTCAAAAATTTTACATCGTATGAAAAGACCTGGATCGTCGTTGAAACCGTAGAACGAACCTACGGCCAGGAGACAAGCATCCAGAACGGATTGAGTTCGCTGCTCGGGATTTATATGGTCGCAAGCGGCTGCCCGATTATGGACAACCTCCGGCCTATGGTACGGTTTCATTTGCCGTTCGCAACGACGCTGGAAACGACATACCGTTCGGTATCGATGTACCTTATAGCGCAGTATTTCCGCAGCAGACGCGGACTTTCGGCGGATTGGAAGCTGGAAAAGCTCGACGATTTATACAAAAAAATTGCAAAAGTAAACAAAGGCCTGTGGGGCAGACTATCCAAAGCATCGACGCTCGATGCCAATACGAACGCTATCGTGATGCTGAACACGTTCGGCGATGCAATCCGGTTTTCCATGAAAAAGGACTTTGAAGAGTTTATTCCCTACTTCGAAAAATATTTGCACGACGATCCTCCGGAGAATTTTCCGTTCTTTTGAATGCCGGTCAAGAATGTATTTAAAAGTTTTTTGTGTTTTTTCCCCCTGCGCAGGCGTTCATCCATCGTATTCTTTTCGTTTCACCTTTATTTTTGTGTTTCTAAAACAATGTAAGTATCTTTCATGCGTTATGAAGCAAATTATACACAACTCAGTTCTCCTGATTATTTTCACCATCAGCATTCCTCTTTTTGCTTTTGCTCAGTCGCAGGATATTAAATTCAAACAGATTTCAAGCCGCGAATTCAGTCCTATCGTTCAGGATCATGAGGGATATCTCTGGTTCGGTGCAACGGACGGCCTCTATCGCTTTGATGGATATGAGTATCGCGGTTTTATCAACGATCCGTCGGATTCTGCTTCTCTGTCTTCCAATTGGGTGCACAATATTCTCGTTGACCGTAACGGATATGTCTGGATTGGCACAGAAAACGGCGGCTTAAATCGATACGATCCGCGAACGGAAAAATTTTCTTCCTTCATCCATGATCCGCGCAATCCGAAAAGTTTATCGGATAATAATATTGCCGCTCTCTGCGAAGACGCAACAGGCGCTCTTTGGATTGGTACGGAGAAAGGCGGATTATGCCGCATGGATGCTTCCGGAAACGGCTTTGTTGCTTTTAAGAGCGATTCTAATATTTCAACAACGCTCAATAGTAATTATATCTATTCGATTCTTGAAGATTCCTGCGGTGATCTCTGGGTAGGTACATCGACAGGTCTGTGCCGCTTGTGTAAAGAGAAGCGGGCAGCGGGGGAATTTATTCGTTACCGCCGCGACTCTCACAAACCGGGGAGTATCGGCGGGCCGGTATTTTCCCTCTATGAAGATCATCGGAAAAATCTCTGGTGCGGAACCATTGATGCCGGGTTATGCAAATACAATCGAGAAGCCGATAATTTTACAACCTATCATTATTCCAAGGCAAAAGGAAGCATCAGTGATAACAATATTACCTGTATGCACGAAGACCGTTCCGGAAGAATGTGGATCGGAACCCAGAATGGAGGAATCAACATCTTCGATCCGGTTAAAAATGAATTTTACAGTTATAAACATGATGAAAACAATGCAGAAAGCATTTACGATAATTTTGTTGAGACTATTTGTGAGGACAATACGGGAACAATGTGGTTCGGCACGTATGGCGGGGTTTCAAGCTATGACAACAACAAAAAGGAATTCATCGGTTTTCGCCATCAGGCAAACGATCCGTCGAGCTTAAGCAATAATATTGTCTCTGATCTCTGGCAGGATGCCAATGGCGGCATCTGGGCGGGAACACACGGCGGCGGTCTTAATTATCTTCCGTTCGGTTCGAATCAGTTCAAACACTTCCGGCATACGCCAAAGGATCCCGGGAGTTTGAACAGTGATTTTATTCTTTGTATTTCCGGAAACGGCAATAATGTACTGTGGATCGGTACACGAGATCAAGGATTAAATAAATTTGACATACACACAGGGAAAAGTGCCGAGTTTCTTCATGATCCCGGCGACCCGGCAAGTATCAGCGGAAATTGCATCATTGCATTGGATGAAGACAGGGACGGAGATTTATGGATCGGTACCAATTACAACGGTTTGGACAGGATGGATCGGACGAACGGCAAATTCATTCATTACCGATACCGCAAGGATGACAGTACTTCCATCAGCAGCGATCGTATTATGGCAATTCTTGAAGACCATAGCGGATATTTGTGGGTGGGTACATTGGGAGACGGCTTGAATCGGTTTGACCGCAAAACAGAAACATTTACTCATTATTATTATAAAAAAGGCGATTCACGGAGCCTTGTCAATAATGATGTCACGGTTTTGTGTGAAGATTCCCGCGGAGTCCTTTGGGTCGGTACACTTGGCGGTATTTCACGCTATGATGCAGCGGCAAACAGCTTCACTTCCTTCACAAAACAAGACGGCCTTGTCGATAACAATATTGGGACAATTATTTCAGACAGGAAAAAAAATCTTTGGATCACGACCAATAACGGCTTATCGAAGTTTGATCCGTCCACCGGGAAGTTCAGGAATTTCGAAAAAGCAGACGGATTGCCGACTGCGGATTTCAATCAGGAGTCCGGTTGTCTTCGAAAAGACGGGCGAATGTTTTTTGGAGGGGATCCGGGCATTGTCGCATTTCATCCCGACAGCATTCATGAAAACAGTTTCATCCCGCCGGTTGTCCTTACGCGTTTTATGGTTCTTGAGCAGCCGATGCAAATTCCGTCCGGTATACAGGCGGGCGACGAAATTGTTCTTTCGTATGATCAGAATTTTTTCTCGTTTGAATTTGCCGCTCTCTCGTATACCGCGCCTGAAAAAAATACGTTTCGGTACATGCTGGAAGGGATTGATGAAAAATGGGTTTCCAGCGGCACGCGGCATTATGCAGCATATACGCATTTAAGTCCGGGGAATTATGTTTTTCGCGTTCAGGGCAGCAACAATGACGGGGTGTGGAATACACACGGTGCATCGATTGCTGTTCGCATCGTTCCTCCGTTTTGGGGCACCTGGTGGTTCCGTACGATGTACATTTTCTTGTCTTTCTTAAGCATAGTGTCTGTCGTTTACTGGCGGATCAATTATCTCAGGCGCCGTACAGAAGAACAACAGAAAGTGTCGCAGCAGCTCATCGAGTTTCAGGAAAATGAGCGCAAACGAATAGGCACCAGCCTGCACGACAGTCTGGGTCAGAATCTTCTCGTGATGAAAAATCTTGCTGTCCTGGGATCTGAGGCAAATAAACGGAACAAATCATCGGATGAACAACTTGGTGAAATTTCTTCCCTTGCATCCCAAACACTCGCAGAGGTTCGTGAAATTTCATACAATCTGCGGCCGTATCATCTCGATCAATTGGGATTGACTGGCGCTTTGCAGTCGATCATTTCCCGAATCAAAGCGTCATCGCAAATTACATTCATGGAAGACCTGGACAATGTTGACAATCTTTTCCCAAAACAGCAGGATATCAATATTTTTCGGATTGTGCAGGAGTCCATTAACAATATTATTAAACATTCGCATGCTACAAGTGCAGTCATAGGAGTCAGGCGTGAAAAAGATGCCGTCATTATAACTGTCTCGGATAACGGTATCGGGTTTGACCGCAATTTTCGCGGGTTTGGCCTGACGAGTATTGCCGAAAGAGTGCGCATTCTTGGCGGATCGCTTGCCATAAAATCAAATCCGGGAGAAGGTACGGCTCTCAACGCAACAATTCCTATCGGGAAAACCTTATCATGAAAAAACCCATTACGCTTATTATTGCCGATGACCATCCTGTCTTCAGAAAGGGACTGTTCGTTCTCATTGAAGCAGATCCGTCCATCGTTCTTCTCGGAGAGGCAGGAAACGGCGAAGCCGCTCTTTCTCTCATTGAAGAAAAAAAACCGGACGTGGCGCTTCTCGATATAGCAATGCCGCAGATGACCGGACTACAGGTTGCAAAGATTGTTCAGGAACGCGGTTTACCGGTTAAACTCGCAATACTAACGATGAATGCCGATGAAGAGCTGTTCAATGAAGCAATGGACCTGGGTGTCATCGGCTACATTCTTAAAGAAAACGCTGTCGGCGATGTGATGAACAGCATTCAGGCAGTGGCGCAAGGGCAGTATTATATTTCGCCTTCCATTTCCGGACTTCTCTTTAAAAGGTCGCAAAAAAAGCAAAATGCACTTCAGAAGACGCCGGAACTTGCCGATCTCACTCCAACAGAGCTGCGTATCCTTAAGCTTATTGCAGGCAATAAAACCAGCAAAGAAATAGCCGTTGATTTTTGTATCAGTCCAAAAACCGTCGAGAATCACAGAGCAAATATTGCAGATAAGCTTAAACTACGCGGTAATAACGCCCTTCTTAGATTCGCATTGGAACACAAGTCGCTTTTGTAGCCTCATGGATGAAAACCCCTTTATGGAATAGGGGTGATTCCGGAACATTTTAGGTTGTTCTCACCTATTTCTCTGCTGCCCACTTCTCTTTACCTTGTTTATAACAATTGAGGTGAAACTTATGATGACAGTACTTATAGTTGAAAATAACGAACGGATGCGCCGCGCAATAGTCAGTACTCTCGCATCCCAGCATATCAAATGCATAGAATGTGATGACGGCGAAAGAGCTCTTGATCTCTATTATCAAATTCGGCCTGCATGGGTATTGATGGATATTCTTATGCCGGGCATGAACGGATTTGAAGCAACGAAAAAAATTGTTGCAAAGTATCCCGAGGCCCGTGTAGCAATGGTGACCGATTATAACGATGTCGAATTTCGTGATGCTGCACGCCGTTCAGGCGCAACGGCGTATATTCTTAAGGAGGAATTGGTGCAGTTAAGAGAAAAAATCGTACAAACAGCCGGTGCGGAGAAGTTTTGAAAACAACATATTTTGTTTTTCAGGCGTACAACTGCGGACGCGCAAAGATTATTGCAGATCATGCCCGGCGTTGCACAGCGGACCAGCGGATGGGGATCGGTACGGAAGGCGATTCATACTTCACAGGGGACTCACAGCCCGGGCTTCCTTCGGCTTTTTGGATTTAAGTTTACGGCCGGCCGGATAAGTTTTTTCCATGAGTACCTGGATCTGACGGAAATAATTATCGAACCGGCGTTCATCTCTTCCTTTATGCAGCATCGATACTTTTATGTGACAGCGTTTTATCTGTTTTAATTTCAAATCACAAACAAACCGTTTTTGTTCTCTAACCCGCTCATTCCATTAATGGTACAGCTTTTGAAAAGGCCGGCATTTGGATAGTACCAACTTTTTTGCTTATATTTCCCAAGGCAATAAATCACACTCAAAAATATCCACCAAACGGAGGGTACCATGAAGATTTATCAGAAAACAATTCTCACTGTTCTTTTTCTATGTGTCTGTTTCGGTGCCAATCGAATTCAGGCGCAGGATTTGCAGCAGCAATTGGAGAACTTAAATTCGCAATTAGTTGGCGGATATACGAGCCCGCTCCTTGGAAACTGGGCAAACGATTTGAATTCAGGTATTTATCACACTGCTGCAGTGCACAGTGTTCTCGGTTTTGACCTGAACGTCAATCTCGCCCTGGCGCATGTTTCCGGCGGCGATAAAACGTTTCAATTCACTATGCGAGAGCCGGTTAATGTTAACGGAGTTCTGTATCCAGCCAATACGCTGATTACCGCATCAACAGCTGTCGGTCCCAAAAATGCGACTGTTCTTACCACTGTGAACGGATTGCCAATCATGACGATTCCGCCAGGATATGATCTTCCCTATGTTCCGCTGCCGATGCCGCAGTTGTCTCTCGGGCTGCCGTTCGGAATCGAAGTCATGGCCCGATATATGCCGACAGTCTCCGCCGGCAGCGAAGGAAAATTCAACTCCTCCGGATTCGGCGCCCGGTACAGCATCGATCAATGGATTCCGATGTGCCCCGTCAATATTGCCGTACACTTCATGACGCAGAAACTCAATTTCAAATCGAAGAGTGATACAAGTATTTTTTCCGGCAAAGGTACTGCATACGGCTTGGAAGTAAGCAAGAAGCTTGCTATACTTACACTTTACGCCGGCTTCCAAATTGAAAGTTCGAGCATGACGGTCAACGATTATTTATATACCAATCAATCGACGGGCTTATCATATACACTTCAAGGATTTACAGTAAACGGAAGCAACAAGTCCCGGTTTACAGTCGGTCTAGATTTTTCGCTCTTGATTTTCGATATTCAGGCAGATTATAGTTTCGCTTCCACGCCGGTTGCAACTCTCGGCGCTGGTTTCTCTTTCCGATAGCGAAGAATATTCCGTTTTTTGTAATATTTTGAGGGCTGAATCCTAAAAAGGTTCAGCCTTTTTATTTCTGCCGAAAATTCCGTATCTTAAAATATGAAAGCCTCAGGATGAGCATCACAGCTGAGGCATTTTTGTTTTTTATCGGTAATCGTTTTTACGGTTCCCTTTTAAGAGATGAAAGACACTATTTTCGTGAGAGTATATAAGAGGGACGATGTATAATTCAGCACACATTCGCAATATAGCCATTATCGCACATGTCGATCACGGCAAGACGACGCTTGTCGATTATATGCTCCGGCAGACCGGAACATTCCGTGCCAATCAGGATCTTGTAACACGCGTCATGGATTCCAACGATATCGAACGCGAGCGGGGCATTACCATTCTGGCAAAAAACACAGCTGTGTTTTATAAAAAACATTCGGACGGCGTTCTCTATAAAATCAATATTGTCGACACACCGGGTCACTCCGATTTTTCCGGTGAGGTCGAACGAACGCTTAAAATGGTTGACGGCGTTTTATTATTAGTCGATGCGGCTGAAGGTCCGCTGCCCGGAACGAAGTTTGTCCTGAAAAAATCTCTCGAACTCGATCTTCACCCAATTGTCATTATTAATAAAATCGACCGCAAGGATGCGCGTGCGCATGAAGTGCTGGATGAAGTTTTTGAACTTTTCCTGTCGCTTGGCGCCACCGACAAGCAGCTCGATTTTCCGACGATTTACTGTGTCGCCAAACAGGGCATAGCAAAACGCGAACTTGAAGATGAAAGCACAAATCTGGAGCCGCTGTTCGAAGCCATTCTTGCCAGAGTTCCGCCCCCTTCCGGCGATATTGCGGGTCCATTCCAGATGCTCGTGACAACGATTGATTACAACGATTATCTGGGTCGTTTGGGTATCGGACGCATTTCGCGCGGGATCATCAAGATGGGTTCCCCGATGAAAATCGTACACCGGGACGGCGTTGTTGACGACGCACGCGTTACAAAAATTTATACGTTTCAGGGATTGAAGCGGATGGAGGTCGAAGAGGCCGTTACAGGCGATATCATAGCTCTTGCCGGTATGGAAGATGTCGATATCGGCGAGACGATTGCCGATGCCGCGGATCCGGCGCCGATGGCGTTCGTTTCCATTGAGGAGCCGACACTGTCAATGAATTTTGTCGTCAACAATTCCCCCTTTGCCGGATTGGAAGGTAAATACGTTACAACCCGTCATCTGGGCGAACGCCTGACGAAGGAGCTTCGCTCCAATGTCAGCCTGCGTGTAGAACTGACCGACTCTCCGGATGTGTTCAAGGTCAGCGGCCGCGGCGAACTGCACCTCGGTGTTTTGATCGAAACCATGCGGAGGGAAGGATACGAGTTTCAGGTGTCGCGGCCGGAAGTCATATTGAAACGTATAGCCGATGTGACCTGCGAACCGGTCGAACAGGTGATTATCGATGTGCCGGATGAATTCGTCGGCGTGGTAATGGAAAACATCGGCCAGCGCAAAGGCGCTTTAAAAAGTATGATTCAGAACATGGGCAATACACGTCTTGAATTTCTGGTTCCTGCACGCGGGCTCATCGGTTTCCGTTCGGAGTTTATGACGCAGACCAAAGGTACCGGCATTCTGCATCATAATTTCCATGGGTACGAACCGTATAAAGGAGATCTCAGTACGCGGTCGCGCGGTGCGCTTATTGCGCTGGAAGACGGCATGTCGGTCGCTTACGGAATGTGGAAGCTGCAGGAAAGAAGCACGTTCTTTATCGAACCGGGAGTTCACGTGTATGCGGGCATGATTGTCGGCGAAAATTCGCGGGAGTACGATATGGTGGTCAATGTATGCAAATCCAAGCAGCTGACCAATATGCGCGCTTCCGGATCGGATGAAGCAGTACGGCTGGAACCGCCGAGAGTTCTTACGCTCGAACAGGCGACGGAATGGATCTCCGACGACGAGCTTGTTGAAGTGACACCGAAATCGATACGCCTTAGAAAAAGATATCTCGATCATAACGACCGCAACCGCATGTCAAAGAAAAAAGTGGAAGCGATAGAAGAATAGCAAAACGTATTCAGATTATTTTTCCAGACTGAAAGTATAAATCGTTCTGAATCCCATTTGTATTGCTTTCGCCGGGAATTTTCAGATTCGTTTTCTATCGAAAACGAAAACACTCCTGGCACAGAGGGAATCCAAAGTCAACGACGGCTGCAGATCTTCCTATCCTTGTTTATAACATTCTACATTTTCAATTCTTCATTCTGAATTCTTCAATCTGAATTCTGCAGTGGAACCATCCTTTTTATGCCGCTGTTGTTCCTTTAGAACACACAAAAGTGGAAGTCTCTTGAGTTCATTTTGCAAATTCTCGAATTCAAATTATCATCTGAGGGAAAACAGCCATGGCAAACAAAACACTGAAAGGCGAAATATTTTATCCATCGGATGAAGTGCTGGCTTCGGCGCGCGTTCGGGACTGGGAAAAAATCCGGTCGGAAGCTGAGCACGACCTGCAGGGTTTTTGGGCAAAGGAAGCAGCCGAGCTGCACTGGTTTGCGCCGTGGGAAAAAGTCTTAGATGATTCTAAGAAGCCGTTTTATCAATGGTTTACAGGCGGCAAGACCAACATCGCTTACAATTGCCTTGACCGCCATATAAAAACAGCGCACCGGAATAAACTTGCATTAATGTGGGAAGGTGAAAAGGGAGAATTTCAGTCGTTCTCCTACTATGCTTTATGGCGCGAGACATGCAAGTTTGCCAATGTGCTGCGGAGTCTTGGAGTGCAAAAAGGGGACCGCGTGACGCTGTACATGGGACGCATCCCGGAACTGGTCATCGGCATGCTTGCCTGTGCAAGAATCGGTGCGGTTCATTCGGTTGTTTACGGCGGGTTTACAGTCGAGGCGCTGCACGAACGGCTGGAGGACAGTCAATCAAAAGTGCTTATCGTTGCAGACGGTGCATACCAGCGCGGGAAAACCGTTCCGCTTAAATCCATTGCCGACGATGCGCTTCAGCGCGCCGCAACAGTCGAAAGCGTGCTCGTTGTCAAACGCACCGGCGAACCGGTTCCCATGGAACCGGGACGCGACATGTGGCTTCACGAATTGATGAACCTGCCGATTGCCAACAACCAATCCAGTGTAGAAATTGTCGATGCGGAAGACCCGCTTTTTCTTTTGTACACATCAGGCACAACCGGCCGGCCGAAAGCCATTCTTCATACGCACGGCGGATATATGGTGGGGACGTATTCCACATTTAAATATGTCTTCGATATTCAGGAAGAGGACCGCTACTGGTGCGCAGCAGATCCGGGCTGGATTACCGGGCACAGCTATATCGTTTACGGTCCGCTGTTGAACGGTGCGACATCGTTTATGTACGAAGGCGCGCCGACATTTCCGTTCCCCAACCGCTGGTGGCAGATGATCGAGCGGTATGGAATTAATATTTTATATACAGCCCCGACGGCGATCCGCGGATTGATGCGTTTCGGCGAAGCATGGCCGAACCGTCACGATCTTTCATCGCTCCGCTTGCTCGGGTCCGTCGGAGAACCGATTAATCCGGAGGCGTGGAAATGGTATCACCGTGTCATCGGCAAAGGACGGTGTCCGATTATGGATACATGGTGGCAGACTGAGACTGGCATGTTTATGGTAACGCCGGCGCCGGCTGTTCCGCTGAAACCGGGATCCGGTACGCGACCGTTTCCGGGGGTGGAAATGGATATACTGAACGAAGATGGAAAACCGGTTGCAGCGAATGAAGAGGGATATTTAGTTATTAAGACGCCGTGGCCGGCAATGATGCGAACGATTTACAATGACCCGGACAGATATGTCAGTCAATACTGGAGCAAATTTCCGGGATATTATTTGACAGGCGATTCCGCGCGCCGAGATGAGGACGGGTACTATTGGATTATCGGACGCGTAGACGATGTGATTAAAGTCTCCGGCTACCGTCTGGGAACGGCGGAAATCGAAAGTGCGTTAGTCAGCCATCCTGCTGTTGCAGAAGCCGCGGCAATCGGACTTCCGCACGAGATCAAAGGGAATGCCATACACACGTACGTTATACTCAAAGCGGGTATAGAGAAGACCGAAAAATTATTGGAAGAACTGCGCGCGCATGTTTCACACGAGATGGGACCCATTGCAAAACCCGAGCAGATTACATTTGTCGATTCGCTTCCCAAAACGCGAAGCGGAAAAATCATGCGCCGCGTACTCAAAGCGCGGGCGCTGGGCCAGGAGCCGAAAGACATCATGACGCTGGAAGACTAAAAGATGGTTAAAAGTAAATGGCAAATGGTAAATGGTAGCCGGAGGCCTGAGAATGTTATTACGCGTCAGCGTAATTCAATTTAGAGAACAGCAAATATATAATTGGTCGACACCTTGAAAAGGTGGCATCAGAAATGTATCGTATTTTCAGTAGAGGATTTTATTGGGACTTGCTCCGAGTCCCACAGCATCTACCATGAACCTCAACCGGTTGGCTTTATCATGCATATATTTCGATGTTCCTTCGTCGGGATCTACCTTCTGTGTCATACGACCCAGAAAATCATACGTGTATTTGGTAACAAAGCCGTTGGGAGAGACGACGCTGTCGGGCTGACCCAGCATGGTATATCTCGATCGTGTTCTGACCGTATCTGTTCCGCAATAGTTATACGATTCAAGAACACGGCCGAGCCTGTCGGTGCATTTTCTTGAGGCTGTTTGCGGATTGATGCTCGTTGTATATTGCCGTGTTCTCCGCATACGTGCAAACCTGATTACCGCCTGATAGAGCCTGGCCGTAGGTATGGGTGATATATTCATTGGACGATGTACAACCGACAGGTTTTACAGTAATGACACGGGAAAGAGGGTTCAACTCGTAGAGAGTTTCCGTATATGGATTTGCTCCGCAGCGGCTAACGGCATGTGATGCATAGGAAGCATCATACGTGCGGCTTGTATTCCATGAATACGTCCGCCATGAATGATATTGTCTGCCTGATGCGTCGTATTCAAGCGCGGAAATAAGATCATTTGCAACATCCCATGCATGGGACTGAAGCGTTCATTTTAAAATACACTAAATTACAACTATTTACCATTTACTCTTTACCGTTATTTTAATAGCTTATACTCACCCTGATCGTTGCAGGAATTCTGCCGTGATCGGGGTAAAGTGTTTTCATTTATATCAAAGAATGTGTCGGTGTGGATAGAATAAAAAGCATACTCACCGAGAGCGAACCGTTCCAGTCGTTGTTCCGTGCGCTGCATGGCGTAACGACATCGCAGCCGATAACTGTTGCCGGCATCAGCGGTTCGCTGCTCGCATTTGCAGCGGCAGGTGTTTTTGAACAGCACGGCAGGCAGACGGTTCTTCTTGTTCCGGACAAAGACCGGGCGGAACAGCTGCGTGACGACTGCTCAATACTTCTCGGTGAACGCATGGTTCATCTCTACGCATCCACTCAGGCGCATCGTTCGGTTCAATTGGATATTTCCGCTCCGATTGCACAGGTGGAAGCGCTGCGCGCACTCTCGCGAAAAGAAACGATTCTTCTTATTGCATCAGTCGAAGCACTGACCGGAAAAATTCCGCCGCTGAAAGATTTTTCCTCCCGCACAATCGATATCGCAGCAGGTCATGACTATCCGTTTGAAGAACTGCTTGAACGTCTTGCAAAACTTGGTTTTGAGAAAAAGGACTTTGTCGAAGAGTACGGCGATTATGCACTCCGCGGAGGTATTATCGATATTTTTCCTTTTATCGGAGAACATCCGCTCCGTTTTGAGTTCTGGGGAAACACCGTCGAATCGATAAGGGAATTCGATGCGGTCTCCCAGCGTTCGATTCGGGAATTGCAGTCTGCAAGCATCGTCGCCGATCTTCATGCAGGTCAATTTAAAGACGAAACCGCTGAAACGGGCGGCAGCCCCGATGCACTGCAGAATCCGCAGGCATCGCTGTTCGATTACCTTCAAACGGATGCTTTGTTCATAATCGAAGAACCCGATTTCTGCCGAAAAGAAGCGGAAGAGTTGAATGACGAAGGAATCCGCGATCTCCTCGGATGGGACGATATCGAAAAACACATGCAGCATTTTCCATGCATTATCCATTCGCAAATCAGCGTCCCCGCTCAGGATACGACGATAAATTTCAATTCTACTCCGCAGCCGCCAACTGCCGGAAGCGTTAAACGGCTTATCGAACATATCCGGTCATTCGAAGAAAAAAAATATTCCGTTTATCTTGACTGCGATTCGAAAGATGAAAGCACGCGGCTTTCCGAACTGCTCGAAGAAGAGCTGACCTCTCCTGATAGCGAGCCCGGCACAGCAATGCGCGATTGGGAAAATGCAGTGCAGGCTGATGCGTATTTACCGGCGTATCAATTCGTTACGGAAGGATTGCATTCCGGTTTTGTTTTCCATTCTGCACGGATTGTCGTTTTTACGGAACATGAAATTTTCGGCAGGTTAAAGAGACGCGGGACATCGAAAAGAAAAAAATTCAAAGGCATATCGCAGAAGGAACTCCAGCAGCTACGCCGCGGGGACTTCGTGGTTCATCAGGATTACGGCATCGGAAAATTTGCCGGGCTCCAAAAAATATCGGTCCGCGGCGTCGAAACTGAGGTTATGAAGCTTCTCTATGAAGGGACGGATTCCCTGTATGTTAATCTGAACTTTATCAACCGTGTTCAGAAATATTCCTCCCAGGAGGGACATACTCCGAAATTAAGCCGCATCGGAGGGCCTGAATGGGAACGGCTGAAAAACCGTGCAAGGAAGAAAATCAAGGATATTGCACGCGACCTGATTAAGCTTTACGCGCGCCGCAAGCATGAAGAAGGATTTGCCTTCGCACCGGATGTCCACTGGCAGAAGGAGATGGAAGCTTCATTTATGTACGAAGACACGCCGGATCAGGCGAAGGCGACGACCGACGTGAAGCACGATATGGAAGATTCTTCGCCGATGGACCGTCTGATTTGCGGCGATGTCGGGTTCGGAAAAACCGAAGTCGCCGTACGTGCTGCATTCAAGGCCGTAATGAACGGCAAACAGGCCGCGGTGCTGGTGCCGACAACGATATTGGCGCAGCAGCATTACCAGACTTTTTCCGATCGTGTCGGACGATATTCCGTCCGGGTGGATTGCCTCAATCGATTCCGGACAAAAAAGGAGCAGTCGGAAATTCTGGAAGCGTTGAAAAACGGCAGTATCGACATCATCATCGGCACTCACCGGCTGCTGTCGAAGGACGTCGCCTTTAAAAATATCGGCCTGCTGGTCATCGATGAAGAACACCGTTTCGGCGTCGGCGCCAAGGAAAAACTTCGCCAGATGCGCGCGACCGTAGATACGCTGACACTGACGGCAACACCTATTCCCCGCACGCTTCAATTCTCACTTATGGGAGCACGCGACCTTTCGCTTATTACGACACCGCCGCGCAACCGCCTTCCCATTCATACGGAAATCGCGGAATTTAATGTTCAGCTGATGCGCGAAGCAATTATGAAGGAACTGCACCGGGGCGGTCAGGTTTACTTCGTACATGACCGGATACAAAATATCGATATCATTCAAAGCGTGCTGCAGGAGAATATTCCGAAAGCCCGGTTCCATATCGCGCATGGACAGATGAAAGGACATGAACTCGAAAAAGCGATGCTCGATTTTCTGGAAAAAAAATTCGATGTACTGCTGTGCACAAAAATTATCGAATCCGGCATCGACATCCCGAGCGTCAACACCATTATTATTAACCGTGCCGACCGTTTCGGCATGGCGGAATTGTATCAGCTGCGCGGCCGCGTCGGGAGATCCAACATTCAGGCATACGCCTATCTTTTAACGCCGCCGCTTTCCAGTCTCCCGCGTCCGACACTCCGCCGTCTGCAGGCGATTCAGGAATTTACGGAGCTCGGTTCGGGATTCAATCTGGCCATGCGCGATCTTGAAATTCGCGGAGCCGGTAATTTGCTCGGGGGAGAACAGTCGGGATTTATACTGGAGATGGGATTTGAAATGTACCAGCGAGTTGTGGAAGATGCCGTGCGGGAACTGAAAGAGGAAGAATTCTCTGATTTGATCGATACGACGCAGAGGGAACATCCGCTCAAAAAAACCGAATCCGTGGTCGAGACGGATTGCGAGGCATTGATACCGGAGTTGTATGTGGAATCGGATGCGGAACGTCTCGATATCTACCGCCGTCTCTACCGGTTCGAGTCCCTGAGCGACTGCACGGCGATGCGTCAGGAACTCACGGACCGCTTTGGAGAATATCCGGAGGAAGTAGAGCATCTCTTTTGTTTGATAGAATTGAAAATTCTCGCTTCTTCCATGCACGTGACAAAAGTCGAACTTTTGCAATCGACGCTTAAATTGTTTTTCCCGCCGCCTGAAGAAAAATCATTTTATGAAGGGGATCTTGCACCATTCCAGCGTTATGCGCGCCGCATGCAGGAAGCTAAAGCCATACCTTCCCGGTTAAAGCAGGAAGGGAAACAAATGTTTCTCGAACTCCGGCTGCCGAAAACGGAAAACGAAAAAGACCGTCTTGCACGAGTTCGTCAGTATCTTGATTTTTTGAACCTCCCCGAATAGCCCGTTTCACTCGATTGTCTTTATAATTTGTTAGACAAACTGAATAAAAAACCTTATTAATGCTTGACTTTACGAATATATGCCTTATATTATAAGGTGTAGTCAATTATACACGGTAATTATTAAGCTATCATCGAACGGCGGACTTACTATGAAACAAATTGAAGCGGTTATACGACCCCATAAACTCGATGCTGTGCGTGAAGCACTCATCGACAACGGAATCACCGGCATGACCATTGAAGAAGTTCGGGGGTTCGGGCGGCAAAAGGGGCATAAGCTGATGTACCGGGGATCCGAATATCATGTCGATTTTATGCCGAAAATAAAATTAGTCATGGTTGTTGTCGATTCGCTTGTGGATCGCATCGTTTCGACCATCACACAAACGGCGAAAACCGGAACGATCGGCGACGGAAAGATTTTTATTACACCCGTTGAGGAAGTAGTTCGGGTACGAACCGAAGAATCCGGAGAGTGTGCTCTTTAAGGAAAAGTCTATACGATTCCCCCACGCGCTAACGCTGAAGCCCATATTCGACTCAACCCTTCCCACCTCAAACAGAATATGGGCTTCGCATTTGTACTCTGCGAATATTCCACAAATTACTATGAATGAAGTATAGAAACATGTTTTCACATGTTACATTGATATGCTACGCGACCCGTCAAACAGAATATGGGCTTCGCATTTGTAATCGTCTTGATAACAACTATGAACGGAAGAAAAGAAACCAGACGAGCGCATAGATAGGAAGCAGCACCGGCAGTGAATAGCGGACAATATAACCGAAGAAGCCCGGACATTTAACCTTTGAATGTTCCGCAATCGACTTGATCATAAAATTCGGTCCGTTGCCGATATATGTCATAGCTCCAAAAAATACCGCACCGGCCGATATGGCTTGAACATACTTCCACGTGTCGGCAGTTATGGCAAGAGCCGAGGGCAGCAACGGATTCGGAAAACCTCCGCTTCCGGACGGAATCAAGCCGAGCATAAGATACATGTGATGAATGTTGTCGACGTTTGCACCGTGAATTCCAAAAGCTGCGGTAAGGAAATTCAAATATGCCGGCGCATTGTCCAGAATGCTGGAAAGAATCCCGGTTCCCCAGTAATATTGTCCCGGTGTTGTCATGTTGAGTTTTGCCGCATTGAGCTCCAGCCAGTCGAGCGCAGGAATCATCGTCGCAAAAATGCCGGCAAAAAGAACCGCCACTTCTATGATCGGATGAAAATTAAATTCGTTTTTTTCGTGTATCTCTTTCTTTGTCGTAAAGTACGATCCAATCGCCGCAGCCCACATAACTGCTTCCCGCAGGAGCAAGGGCGCCGGCGGACCGATAAAAATCGCTCCTATGATAATGAAAAGAAAAACGACATTATGGAGTCCCGATACTTCCGGCTCGTCAAGTTCTGCCGCCTGATGCTGAACGGCTTTCGGTTGTTGGTGAAAGAAATACAAATCGATAAAATAGAAGACGATGAGTACGAGAGCTGCCGTAAGGAACCAAATCGATGCAACGCGGGTAGTAATCCAGAAGAAAGGGACGCCCTTGAGAAATCCGAGAAACAGCGGCGGGTCGCCTATAGGAGTCAATGCGCCTCCGATGTTCCCGACAAGAAAAATAAAAAACACGATATGATACCCTTGAATGCGGTACCGGTTCACTCGCAGGAAGGGACGGATCAGAATCATCGAAGCTCCTGTCGTTCCCAGTATATTGGAAAGCACAGCTCCGGTTGCAAGCAAAGCAACATTGCCCGCCGGGGTTGTTTTTCCGGGAATCTTCACATGAATGCCGCCCGCTACGACAAATAAAGAACCGATAAGTGAAATAAAACCGATATATTCGTACGATGCCAGGAACAAACGCGGTATGCTGTCGAGCGCTGCGGTATAATAGAGCGCTACAATAAAAATGAGAGCACACACGACAAACATATAATATTTTTCCCACCATGCCTTATGAAGAAACGGCATCAGGGCGATAGCGAAAAGCAAAAGGAAAAATGGAAGTATAAACCACGGATTGACCGGAACAATCCTGATGCAGTCGAAGGCGCCGGCGCACAAATTATAGATCAGAATCAAAACAAGAGCGGCGGTAATGGAAGATACGAATGTGCGGTGTGAATATTTTTTCATCGTCTATTTTTTCTGTGGTTTCTCATTGTCAATTGTCAATTGAAAGGATAGAAAAAATGAAGACAATCATCAACCTGGACTTTTCACAAATCGAAAAATAATCAAGAACTCTTTTTTCCCTGACTTACCGGCAAACGCTCAGGTTCGTGCAATGCGAGCGGACAGGATAAAACAGCGATGGAACCGGCAGATTAATAAATCGGCAGGTACGTGTTGAGTTCCCACGGTGTCACTTCCAGCCGGTAATCATCCCACTCCTGACGTTTTGCGCTGATGAAACGTTCGGAAATGTGCGCGCCGAGAGCAGTCCGTATCACGGTATCTTTTTCCAATTCCAGAATGGCCTCAGCCAGCGATCCCGGAAGTACGCTTAATACGGATCCCTTTTTCTCGTTCAACTCGATATAAATATTTTCTTCAGTTGCATCGGGTACGGGCAGCTCGCGGCGTATGCCGTCCAATCCGGCAGCGAGCATTGCGGCAAATGCCAGATAAGGATTGCAACTCGGGTCCGGGCAGCGCAGTTCAAGCCGGGTCGATGCGCTGGAATGGACGCGCGGAATGCGTATGAGAGCGGAACGGTTCACACGTCCCCAGCCGATGCTCACAGGGGCTTCGTAACCTTTCACCAAGCGCTTATATGAATTAACCAGCGGCGCCAGGACCGCACACATTCCGCGTGCATGGGCAAGCTGACCGGCAATGAAATGTTTGGCGATCTTGGAAAGGCCGTGCGAATCTCCGGGGTCGGAAAAAGCATTAGAACTGTTTGCTTTGTAGCTTAAGCTTTGATGTATGTGCATCCCGCTTCCGCTGAGCTGGCGGGCGGGTTTCGGCATGAAGGTTGCGTATAATCCCTGCTGCTGTGCGAGAATTTTCAATATCACGCGGAAGGAAACTATATTATCCGCCGTTTTAAGGGCATTGGAATACCGGAAATCGATTTCATGCTGTCCCGTTGCAACTTCATGGTGCATCGCTTCCGTTTCTATGCTGAACGACGTCAATGCATCCGTCATTTGCCGCCACAATCCCGACGCTACAAGATCTGTCGGCTGGTCAAAATAGCCCGCGCTGTCCTGCGGGCGGACCGGTATCAAGCTGCCGTCGGCATTGTGCTTTAAAAGAAAAAATTCCAATTCCGGTCCTGTGTTATAGGTCAGTCCCATTTTTTCCGCTTCATTCATAACGGAAGCAAGAACAGCCCGCGGGTCTCCCAGAAACGGATTTCCGTCGGGTGTAAAAACGTTGCAAATAAGACGGGCTGTCGCTTCCTCCGCACTCAGCCACGGCAGGACGGCAAATGTTTTCGGATCCGGCACCAAATACATATCGCTTTCAGCAATGCGTGCAAACCCTTCGATTGAAGAACCGTCGAACCAAATTCCGTGATTCAATGCAGCAGCAAATTCGCTTTTCGGTATGGTGACGATTTTTACCGAACCGTTGATATCGGTAAACTGCAGATCGATAAATTTTATTTTGTGTTCTTCGGCAAGAGCCAGAAGTTCGTCGGATGTCTGAATTGATGGAGTGGTCATTTTGGTCGCACCGATTGCAGGATGACTGCTAAGATGATAAGGGCAAGCAGGATAAACACAGCTATGCCGACTGGTTTGAGGAGAGGAAAACGTTCCCACAGAGAAAGAGCTTTCGGAGTGCGGGATTTTTCCAGGATTGAAATATCGACATCGTTAAGATTATCAAGATCATGAATGAACGCATGCAAATCGCTGTAACGGTCTTTCGGATCTCGTTCCAAACAGCGCATAACGACTGCCGCCAGTTGAGGCGTAATATTCGGTTGTTCGCGGTCCAAACGCGGTATGACGGCGTGAAGGTGCTGGGACATAACAACCATCGTATTGTCTCCCGAGAACGGGACCCGCCCGGTGAGCAATTCGAAAAACATAATTCCCACTGCGTACAAATCCGTACGCTGATCTCCGCGCTGTCCTTCAATTTGTTCCGGCGCCATGTAATCCGGCGTACCGGCTGTGCTGCTCAGATTTGCATACGTTACACGGTAGGATTTCTTTGTCAGCGCCAGTCCGAAATCCAGAATAATAGGCTGGCCTTCATCGGTGATAAGAATATTCTCAGGTTTGAGATCCCGATGAATAATTCCATGATCATGACAATGCGCGATACCGTCGGCTATTTTCCGAATAAGCTGAACAGCCTGATCGGGCGGAACCGGAGCTGCAGACTGAACAAAGTCCCGCATCGATTTGCCGATAACGAGTTCGGTCACCAAATACGGTGTACTGTTGTAACGGCCCGAACCGAGTCCCAACTGGATAGACGGATGCCGGAGCGTTTCCATGACTTCAAGTTCGCGCTGGAACCGTTCAAACTGTGCCGGGTCGCCGATACTCATTTTATCGGGAATTTTCAGGACTACTTCTTTGCTGGACAAAAGATCGTATGCTTTATAGACATCGCTCATACCGCCTTGAGCTATATGTCCAAGAATCTGAAAATGATCAAATTGATCGCCAATTTGCAGCATTGGTGGTCTTATCATTATAATTTCCGCATGTCGTTTTTATTTAATCTATATGTATGCAACATAACGCTTCCGCCTCTTTATAAGAGAGGTCAATAGTCTGCATCCCCAAGGGGTTGATGCATAAGTTTATTATAGGACACTTCCCTAACGTGAGCATAATAAAATATTGAATGAAAAGCAAAAAAGCCGAATACGCACATAAAGCGATAACAATGATTGTTTTTAGCTTTCATGATTTCTTCTTCCCGAGATTTGCCGGATGAAACGGGAAAGCATTGTTGAACTCTTCGCCGTACTGTGATCTGTCTGGTGCGCCAAATGACGAAGAGAAAGAGTTATAACAGAAACATTATCGTCGCTCTCCCGCTCGAGAGCCAAATCAAGAATCTTCTTCGAGAGCAGTGCTGGGTCGTGTGTTTCCGAGGCCATTTGTCCGAATTCTTCATCATCGATAACCGACCATATCCCGTCCGTACAAAAAATAAATTTATCTCCAGCCTGCACCTGTACCTCAAAAATATCAGGCTGAATAAAGAGATTCAGTCCAAGGCATTTATTCAGGACAGACCGCTGGTTATGCGTACGAACCTTATCGGGAGACAGAAGGTGCATACGTACCAGCTCACCGACGCGTGTGTGATCATTGGTCAGGCATCGGGCCGTGTTTTCTCGAATCAAATAAACACGGCTGTCGCCGACATGTGCTATATGAAGCGTGCGTCCGACTAAATTTGCAGCGGTGAGAGTCGTTCCCATCCGCCCGGTGCTCATTCGCTGCGCAGCCTGATAGACGCTGAGATTTGCATTTTGAATGCCGATTTTCAATTTTTGCGGCACTGCAGCATCGGCAGCGTCATAAAAAGTCTCGTAAAAAGTAGATAAAGCCAATGTACTGGCAATGCCGCCGTGAGCAAGGCCGCCCATACCGTCGGCAATGGCATAAAGATGACCGAAAGCTGCCGTATATTGATCGTCCGGGTTGCAGAGCCATACCGCATCCTGATTGTCTTCGCGTACCTTGCCGGCATCGCTCAAACTGTGAGCTTCTATTTCTGTTGCTTTGAGAGCAGTCATCAACCCTTCCAAAAAAATACACAAGGGGAGAGAGACCGAAACACGGCTCTCCCCCCGATTCTTACATCTGTGATTTTGTCATCACAGAATCTTACTTTGCTGTTGATGGTAAAATCGCTTTACCGGTTCTTTTACTGGTCACTACAAAATATACCAGGCTGACAGCTCCCCAGCCTCCGGTTATCCAGAGCGCCATTTGAGTTGCATCGGCCGAGACACCGGGTGTACCCAGACCGATCCAAACCACACCGACCAGCAATCCGATGTTTCCGATGAGACCCAAAAATGGTATCGTGGCATGTTTTATCTTATGGAATTCTTCGCGGCCGACGAATGTGACGAATGTAAGAAAGCAAATGAGCGCGTACAAAGCAAATGTTCCGATATTGGAAGCCAATGTAATACCGGTAAGCGCTGTAACATTCAGCACGCCGATGCTGCCGATAATTGCGGATACGGCAACAAGAATCCATACTCCCATATGCGGAGTAGCGTGCTTGCTGTGGAGAGCGCCAAGAACGCCGGGCATTTCTTTATCCTGCGCCATTGCAAAACTGACGCGCACCGCGGTATTCATAGCGGCAAGTGTGGTTCCTAAAACCGCTAAAGCTACGGTAATAGCGATGACGATCATTAATGCAAATCCATTGCCGCCGAGCATTGCATCGCCGATGAGACGCGTCAGATCGCCGATCGGCGCTCCCGATGCGGCTGCTGCATCCATTCCCGTCAGTTTGCTTCCGTCTGCACCGACGAAAACCAACTTTTCGCATATCGCATAATTTGCCGCAAAGTATTCGAATAAATATGCAAAGAGTCCTTGTATGATGAGGGATAAAATAACGCCGCGCGGTATATCCCGCTTGGGATTAATTGCTTCCCCGGCGAGAGACGTGGAAGATTCGAATCCGACCAAAATCAAAATAGCGATGGTGGATTGAAACAGCATTGCCGGCAAGCTGTGGGGAAATACGATCGAAAAAGAGCTCGGATGCGCCCATTGTGTTGCATGCAGCGGATTAAGCATGCGGAAAGAAATCGCTAAAACGCTGAATCCGATCAATGATATCAATTGAATGACATTGATGGCAATGGCGACGTTGGTCGATCCGCTGATGCCGCGTACGGCAATGAAGCCGACTATAATAGAAAATGCAACCGCAATCCCGATTTGACCCGGAATGGAAAGGTTGATGTTGAATTGTCCCAAAATGTAAGTGACGAGAATTGCCATCATAGCAACCATCACGCCGGGATAAACCCAATAGAATAAGTGAGCGGCCCATCCGGTGAGGAATTTTGAGATACGCGCATAGCGTTGATGCGAGGCTTTATTGCGGTCGAGGAATGCTTTCTCGGCAAAGTAATACGATCCACCCGCTCCTGCTTCCGGGTACCTGCGTGCCAATTCGGAAAATGCAATTGCTGTAAGGAATGCTACGATTAAAGCGGCTACAATTCCTGTCCACATATCTGTTGCGCCGCCGTTATTGGAAGCTTGTATTTGATATGTAATCCAAAGAAATGCGCCGGGCGCTATGAGCGCCATAGCATTGACGGTAACTCCCGTCAGGCCGAGGGTCTTTTTCATTTCTGTGTTTGCCATAAGTTCTCCAAATTATTTTGAGAATGTTTTAATTTTTTAATCGGGTATTTTTAGAAAGTTACCACGAGACCAACCGTAAAGGTCAGCTGACTTTTTTCCGTGCCCGGTAAATTTTTATCGTATGCCGGATTCAGAGCCATATCGTCTCTGAATTCGCCGCGGATCAGCATCTGGTTGAACAGCTTATGTTCGAGCGTCAGCGTTACTTCTTTGTATGTGTTCGCAATAGTCGTCGTATAGCCCAATGGATCGTTGTAAACTTCGGCGCGGACAGCGACAGCGGAAAGCGTATCGACAGTGTATCTTCCGTAAAGCGCCACGCCTTTCCAGGTCATAAGACCGAAGGAAGTGCCCGCTTCGCCGTAATCGCCGTTTGCCGCAAGCGAAATTTTATCGCCCAGCGTTTGAGTGAGGATGATATCGTACACATTGCGCGCGCCGATTTCTATTGGAGTAAGATTCTCATGTCCCCACATGGTGTTCAGGATAATTCCAGTCGAGGCGGTCGCCGCATAGTTTATCTGGGCGCCGATCGATTTCGATCCATTGTTATCGATATTGGAATTCCATCCGTTGACGAGATGGAGCGTCGCCGTCAGATTGCTCATAACAGGGTAGCTGAACCGCATACCGGTATGATAATAAGGAATAGCATAGGCGAACAGGTACGATCGGCTGTAATTCCAGTTGTCCTTCGATTCGATCACTTCATTTCCCATGTGCGTAACGAACTTGCCCGCATCCACGGTCAGGCCGCTTCCGATAGGAAGGACGGCTGTAACGTATGCCTGCTGTAAAATGGACAGGGTCGAAGTGCTCGCAGGCTGAACGATATCGTTCGTCGTGCCGTAATCGAGATCCATTCGGAATCCGATCGGCGATGCAGCCGAAGCAGCTCTTTGAATGACGAGTTCGGCCTGGCTTAATGTGAACGAATTTGCGTTGATATCGAAATTCCGGAGTTCATTTTTGTAGGTAACCGGTGATGCGAAATTATAACTGTAATAGGCATCGATAAGGCCGCTGTAGGTTACCGGCTGAGCATTGCCGGCCAGAACAAACAAAGAGAGCGCAAGCGCTGTGAAAATTGATATTCTTGATTTCATTCTTCAGATCCTTTCAAATAGTGAATTAAAAAATATTGACTGAATTCTCTGCGACAGTGCTCTACGGTTTCGTTTGGGCTTCCGGCCTCCTTTCTTCATTTCTCTTGCTCTATCAAAAATAAGTGTGTGTATATTTCCGGTATTCTTTTTCGGACGTAAAGGAAAGCGGCTGCAGCCGCCGGCTGTCTTTTTCGGAAAATATGGAGGAACTCCTTTTCCGGTGTGAAATTTCGCTCTCTGTCTCGAACGCGCCCGCTGCCGTTCGCGCCAGGAGGAACTTTATTGACAGCCGTTTCCTGCCCGATACTTTTCTGGACAATGACCGGTCTTTGATACACCTGATCGCACTTGTTATGTTTTTTAAGAACTTTTCGAGCATTTCAGCTGTTTTTGCTGGCGGCTCGGATGCTTAGTAACTAAGGCGTTATTGAATAAATACCTTAATAATTAAGCTAAACTAACTATATGGTATTATATAATTAGGTAATTGTCAAGAGGGACAGACAATATTTTTACATTTTTGCAGGATTTTTTTTGTTCCCTTTCCGGAAAATTCCTTTTTTCCCTTTTTTCCTGGGGAGAAAAACGGATTCACATGTATTCTTAAAAAATTTTCACGCAGTGTTTTTCGGTTATAAATTTCATCCCTTCACGTATCCACATACTCTTTGAAGTATTCTTTGACCGGGCACTTGACAAAATCAATTGTTTTTCTTACTGTATATATAGATTTGTTTACCGAGGTAAAGTGAAACAGAACCCTATTATAGTCGAATCCACAGCAATCAGCAGCGTAGGTACGTTGCCGATACGTCCGGTTTCTGTACTCACTACACTCCCAACCCTTACTCTTGGCCTCCTTATTATTAGCCTGCTTCTTGTAGGCTAAGGATACGCCAGAGGCCAGCGAAGCATACCAAAGTATTTTCATTCTCAATCGGTTTTCGCAGCGTTCGCCTCTGGCAGGTGAAACGATATTGTTATTTTGAAAGGGACGAACGATGCGAAGCGATGCTGTCAAAAAAGGTTTTGAAAAAGCCCCTCACAGGGCGCTCCTGCGCGCTGTCGGGTTAAAAGAAGAAGATTTCAAAAAACCCTTTGTTGCCGTTGTCAATTCCTATGTCGATATCGTGCCCGGCCATGTTCACCTGCAGGCATTCGGCAAAATCGTGAAAGAAGCCGTCCGTGCCGCTGGCGCTGTTCCGTTCGAGTTCAATACTATTGCCGTCGACGACGGCATCGCCATGGGGCACGGCGGAATGAAATACAGTCTTCCTTCCCGTGAACTCATTGCCGACTGCGTAGAGACCATGATCGAAGCACACCAGTTCGACGGAATGGTCTGTATTCCAAATTGCGATAAAATCGTGCCCGGTATGATTATGGCCGCTTTGCGGACCAATATTCCGGCGATCTTTGTTTCCGGCGGCGCAATGAAAGCCGGCAGAATGCCCGACGGCCAGGCGGCGGATTTGATTTCCGTCTTCGAAGGGGTCGGCGCGTTCAAGGCCGGAAAAATCGACGAGCAGCGGCTGAAAATGCTGGAGCAGTACGCGTGCCCGACCTGCGGATCGTGCTCGGGACTCTTTACGGCCAACTCAATGAATTGTCTCCTGGAAGTTTTCGGATTGGCGCTTCCGTATAACGGCACCGCTCTTGCCGAAACACCCGAACGAAATTCACTTGCGCAGCAGGCCGGCCGGCGAATTGTAGAGCTCATCGAACAAAATGTCTGCCCGCGCGATCTCTTTACAAAGGATGCTGTCGACGACGCTTTTGCGCTCGATGTCGCAATGGGAGGAAGCACAAACACAGTGCTGCATACGCTCGCTTTCTGCAGAGAAGCGGGAATCGATTACCCTCTGAGCCGGATCAACAGCGTTGCGGATAGAATTCCGCACCTTTCGAAAATCAGCCCGTCCGGGCCGTGGCATATCGAAGACCTGCACCGCGCAGGAGGGATCCCTGCTCTTTTAAAAGAGATATCGCGCAAAGGGGATAACCTGCTGCATCTGGACCGTGCGACCGTGAGCGGAAAAACATTGCGGAACATCGTCAACGATGCGGAAACTGCGGACCATGAAGTCATTCGAACGGTCGAAAATTCCCATTCGGCAACCGGCGGATTGGCAATCCTTTTCGGCAATCTTGCTCCCGAAGGAGGAGTGATAAAAACTGCCGGCGTTACCGCCAATCAGCGCAAGCACAGCGGCCCGTCAAAAATTTACGAAAGCCAGGAAGAAGCTCAAGCCGGCATCATGGCAGGACAGGTCACGGCCGGAGATGTTGTCGTCATCCGGTACGAAGGCCCGCGCGGCGGTCCCGGCATGCAGGAAATGCTTTCGCCGACATCGGCGATTATGGGAATGGGGCTCGGAGAGAAGGTCGCACTCATCACGGACGGAAGATTTTCCGGCGGCACCCGCGGTGTATGTATCGGTCATATATCTCCGGAAGCGGCGGCACACGGACCGATTGCCGCACTGCGTCAGGGAGACATTATCGATATTGATCTGGATGCACGCACTATAAACGTCCGCCTGAGCGATCAAGAAATTCGTGCCCGCATCGAGGCTCTTCCGCCTCATGAGGTACGCACGAACAGCCAGTGGCTGCGCAGGTATGCGCATTTTGTTACCAGCGCCAGCACCGGTGCGGTTTTAAAAAGCTGACATGAAAACGAAGTATCAAACAGGAACATCAAGCACGCATCCTTATTGGTACGAAAGAAACATACGGGCAGAAGCCTCGATTGATGAGCGGAGCCGAAATATTTATCCGGAGCCTCGAAGCGGAAGGAGTCGATGTACTTTTCGGCTATCCCGGAGCCGCAACGATCGCTATTTATGATGTCCTCTACGGCATCGCTGCCGGGAAGAATGTTGTCATCGAAAAGGAAGAATCGGAATCAACTGACGAACAGATTCAAACAGCCGGTCAAGTAAATTCGTTATCATGGAACAATACAAGGAACAACACAATGACCACGACAAAAGCACACGACAAACAGCCGCCCAAACAAATTTCCGGCGCTGAAATCTTCGTACGCAGCCTGACGGAAGAAAAAGTCGAAGTGCTCTTCGGCTATCCCGGCGGTGCGACCATCGGCATTTACGACGTTCTCCATGACATCACGAACATCAAACATATCCTGACGCGTCACGAGCAGGGTGCAACGCATGCTGCAGAGGGATATGCAAAAGCAACCGGCAAGCCGGGCGTCGTCCTTGTCACTTCCGGTCCCGGCGCCACCAATACGGTGACCGGTATTGCGGATGCGTATATGGATTCCATTCCGATTGTCGTGTTTACGGGTCAGGTAGCAACAAAACTGATCGGCAACGATGCGTTTCAGGAAGCGGATATTGTCGGCATAACGCGTCCCATCACCAAGCATAATTTTTTAGTCAAAGACGTCCGCGACCTCGCACGCACGATCAAAGAAGCGTTCTATATAGCTACCAGCGGCCGTCCCGGTCCTGTACTCGTCGATTTGCCGAAAGACGTTATGGCGCAAAAGACCGTCTTTGAATATCCGAAAACAATCTCCATGCGGAGCTACAACCCCACGGTTGAAGGCAACATAAAACAAATTAAAAAAGCGGCGGATGTCATCAATACGGCCAGGCGTCCGGTCCTTTATGTCGGCGGCGGCGTTATCAGCAGTAATGCCGCGCACGAACTGCGCGCTCTTGCCGATAAGCTTCAATGTCCGGTCACCACAACGCTGCACGGACTCGGCTCCTATCCGGAGCAAAATAAACTTTCTCTCGGCATGCTCGGCATGCACGGAACGTGGTATTCCAATTATGCCGTTCATTACTGCGATGTTCTCATTGCCGTCGGTGCGCGCTTCGATGACCGCGTGACCGGCAAGGTCGACGCGTTTGCAGCCGAAGCAAAAAAAATTCATATCGATATAGATCCGTCTGCTATCAGTAAAAACGTTCCGGTCGACGTTCCTATCGTCGGCGACATCAAACATGTTCTTCGCCATTTGCTGCAGTACGTCAAGCCGCTCGATACGCTGGATTGGATCAAGACCATCGACCAGTGGAAGCTCGAGCATCCGCTGCGGTACAGGCACGACGACAAACTGCGCGCGCAGCATGTCATACACAAGTTGGGTGAAATGACCAAGGGAGACGCCATCGTCGTGACCGACGTCGGGCAGCAGCAAATGTGGACCGCGCAATTTTTCCGCTGGCAGCATCCGCGGACGCATTTGACGTCGGGAGGGCTCGGAACGATGGGCTTTTCGCTCCCTGCTTCCATGGGAGTCGCATTCGGACGCAGCGATCTGCCCATTATTTCCATCAGCGGCGACGGCGGTATTCAGATGAATTCCCAGGAACTTGCAACGATCTCACAGCATAATTTGCCCATAAAAATCTTTATCTTGAATAACGGTTTTCTCGGTATGGTGCGGCAGTGGCAGGAATTGTTCTGGCGAAAACGTTATTCCCATACGGAGATGAAAAGCCCGGACTTTGTCAAGCTCGCCGATGCGTACGGTATTCCGGCGCTGCGCGCTTCCACGCCTGCGGAAGCTGAGGCCGCCATACAGACGGCGCTCGATCATAACTCCGGACCAATTCTTGTCGAGTTCGTCGTCGAAAAAGAAGAGAACGTCTATCCGATGATACCGGCCGCACAAACGGTGAACGAAATGCTCGACAACCCGGAACCGATTTCCGAAACGAGCAAAGGGCCTCATGTGCAGCAAAATATCATCATTCATACAAAAGGCTAATCGCGAAGGAGAACCTATGACACCAACAACAACATCGGCCGGCGGCGCAGTCAAAGTTGCCGATGAACAATTAAAGCAGCACACGGTCAGCCTTTTAGTGGAGAATCGTTTCGGCACTCTCAACCGCATTGCAGGTATGTTCTCGGCAAAAGGATACAATATCGACAGTCTTACCGTCGGACCGACGGAAGACCCGGACGTTTCGCGCATGACCATCGTCACGCGCGCCGACGATCAGATTATGGAACAGATCACGAAACAGCTGAACAAGCTCATCGATGTCGTGAAGGTCATTGATTTGACATTCGAGAGTTTTGTCGAACGCGAGCTTGCTCTTGTAAAAGTATCGTCGACTACGACAACGCGTCCGGAGGTTCTGCAGATCGCAGAAATTTTCCGCGCGAAAGTCGTGGATGTCAGCCCCCGCACGTTAACGCTGGAAGCGACGGGCAGCCAGCAAAAAGTGGACGCTATTGTCAATATGCTTAAACCGTTCGGCATCAAAGAAGTCGCCCGAACGGGGCGCGTTGCAATGAAACGTGAATACCAAGTGGAATGATAATGCTCCCTGCAAATATTTGAACAACAAAAAGATAAGAAGCTTTCAATGGACACAGAACAAAAAAAACAATTTCCGCTGTACGATTCCCGGAATGAACATGATGCCTGCGGTATCGGATTTATCGTAAACATTCGCGGCGAGAAATCGCACGATATCATAACAAAAGGCATCCAAATTCTCATCAATCTCACACATCGAGGCGCATGCGGCTGCGATCCGGAGACCGGCGACGGTGCAGGCGTGACGATACAAATTCCGCACAAATTCTTTGTCAAGGAATGCGCCAGAATCGGCATCGCTCTGCCGGATGAGGGGAAGTACGGAGTGGGAATGGTTTTCCTTCCTGTCGAAGCTCCTGCACGCCTGCAATTCGAAGGCGTCATAGAACGCACGATCGAGGAGGAAGGATTGTCTCTGCTGGGCTGGCGCGATACGCCGGTCGGCGGGAATGCGATCGGACGCATTGCACGGGCTTCCCAGCCGTATATCGAACAGGTTTTTGTCGGTGCACCGCAGTCCATAACACAGGAAGTGTTCGAACGCAGGTTGTACGTCGTCCGCAAAAGGGTCGAGTCTGAAATTGCAAAATCCGAATTGAAAGAAAAAGATTTTTTCTACATTCCATCGCTTTCATCGCAGACCATCGTGTACAAAGGTCTCCTTTTGGCTCCGCAGATTACGCAATTTTACAGCGATCTTTCGGATCCGGACGCCGTCAGCGCATTATGTCTCGTGCATCAAAGATTTTCCACCAACACGCTTCCCAACTGGCAGCTGGCGCATCCGTTCCGGTACATCTGCCACAACGGAGAAATCAACACTCTGCGCGGAAATATCAACTGGATGAATGCGCGCCAATCGATACTTCGTTCCGATCTTTTCGGAGACGATATCAAAAAAATATTTCCCATTATCCAGCCGGGCGGAAGCGATTCCGCTTCTCTGGATAATGCCGTCGAACTTCTCTACCTTGCGGGCCGCAGCATCCCGCACGCTCTGGCTATGCTGATTCCGGAAGCATGGGATCATGACACGAGCCTTTCTCCGGAGAAACGCGCGTTTTATGAATATCATGCATCGCTTATGGAACCGTGGGACGGTCCCGCTGCCGTTGCCTTTACAGACGGCCATGTGGTCGGTACGACACTGGACCGCAACGGTCTGCGTCCCACCCGTTATGTGGAGACGCACGACGGCTATTTTATACTCGCTTCGGAAGTCGGCGTCCTGCCCATCGATCCGAAGAATGTAAAAATGAAAGGATGTCTTGAGCCGGGAAAGATGCTGCTCGTCGATCTGAATCAAAAACGGGTCATTCTGGATGATGAAATCAAGGAAAAATTGAGTTCACGGCAGCCGTATGCGGAATGGATGAAGGGAAATCAGCTGACGCTCGATCAGCTTCCCGATCCGCCCCGTGTCTATGCTTTCAATCCTGCGGATATCATTCAGCGGCAGCGCTTGTTCGGTTACACTGAAGAAGACATGAAAATCATACTTTCGCCGATGGCTGTGAACGGCGAAGAACCGCTCGGTTCCATGGGAGCCGATACGCCGCTTGCCTGTCTTTCCGACAAGCCGCAGTCGATGTTCAATTATTTTAAGCAGCTTTTTGCGCAGGTGACCAACCCGCCGATCGATCCGATCCGGGAAGAACTTGTCATGTCGCTGACAAGTTATATCGGCACGGAACGCAATATTCTGGAAGAGACGCCGCAGCACTGTCACACATTGAAACTGATGCACCCGATCGTGACAAACCGCGATCTGGAAAAACTCCGCCGTGTTTCCTGGGGCGATTTTCTCGCCACAACTCTTCCGATGTTGTTCCGCGTTCACGGCGGCGAAAAAGAAATGGAACGCGCACTCGACGGCCTTTGCCGCCGCGCATCGCTCGCCATACAGAACGGATATTCCATTATTATCCTGTCGGACCGCGGATCGGATGAAGAATATGCTCCGATTCCGAGCCTGCTTGCCCTGACCGCCGTGCACAATTATCTGGTGCGCGAAGAAACCCGGACACAGGCGGCTCTCGTTGTGGAATCCGGCGAGCCGCGCGAGATTATGCATTACGCTTTATTGATCGGTTACGGAGCAAGCGCCGTCAATCCGTACTTAGCAATCGAAACGATAGAAGATCTGGTCAACAAAGGACGGCTTCCAGAGGGGCTGGATGTCGATCATGCATTGAAAAATTATAAAAAAGCCATCGGCAAAGGTTTGCTGAAAGTATTCTCCAAGATGGGAATTTCCACGCTCCAGAGCTACCGGGGAGCGCAGATTTTCGAAGCAATCGGGTTGAACAAATCCATTGTCCAAAAATATTTTACTGGAACAGCATCGCGTGTCGAAGGCATCGGCCTCGATGTTCTTGTGGAAGAAGCCCGGATGAAGCATGAATATGCCATGAAGGGCATCACGGAAGCCGATACGGAGCTCGATCTCGGCGGTAATTATCAGTACCGCGCGGGCGGCGAGCGCCACCTGATCAATCCTGTGACCGTCACAAAATTGCAGGAGTCGGTGCGCGGCAATAATTACGAAACTTTTAAAGAATTTTCGAAAGCCATGGACGATCTGAACCGGGCGAACTTTACGCTCCGCGGGCTGATGGAATTCAAAGAGGGCGCAAAGAGTATTCCGATAGATGAGGTCGAGCCGGTAAAAAATATAGTCTCCCGGTTCTCCACCGGCGCGATGTCGTACGGCTCTATCAGCAAGGAAGCGCACGAAACGCTTGCTATTGCCATGAACCGCATCGGCGGCAAATCCAACACCGGCGAAGGCGGAGAAGAAGAAGAGCGTTTCCACCGTGATGCGAACGGCAATTTACGCCGGAGTGCGGTCAAGCAGGTAGCATCGGGCCGCTTCGGCGTTACAGCGCATTACCTGATGAATGCGGACGAGATTCAGATTAAAATCGCCCAGGGAGCTAAACCGGGCGAAGGCGGTCAGCTGCCGGGTCATAAAGTCGATGCGATCATCGCGAAAACGCGCCATTCGATTCCGGGCGTCGGACTTATTTCTCCGCCGCCGCATCACGATATTTATTCCATCGAGGATCTTGCGCAGTTGATCTACGACTTAAAGAGCGTCAATCCGGCCGCGCGAATTTCCGTCAAACTCGTTTCGGAGGTCGGCGTCGGAACGGTTGCCGCGGGCGTTGCAAAAGCGCATGCGGATATGATTCTTATCAGCGGTTATGACGGCGGCACCGGCGCTTCGCCCCAGACCTCAATCAAGCATGCAGGCATACCCTGGGAACTGGGACTTGCGGAAACGCAGCAGGTGCTTGTCATGAACGATCTGCGCAGCCGTGTCCGTTTGCAGACGGACGGAAAGCTTTCGACCGGACGCGATGTTGTTATTGCAGCGCTGCTTGGAGCGGAGGAATTCGGGTTCTCAACCGTGCCGCTCCTGTCGATGGGATGCATTATGATGCGCAAGTGTCATCTCAACACCTGCCCGGTCGGTATTGCAACACAGGACGAAAAGCTGCGGAAAAAATTTACGGGAACACCGGAAAACGTCATCAATTATTTTTTCTTCGTGGCTCAAGAAATTCGCGAAATTATGGCGCAACTCGGATTCCGTACGATGGACGAAATGATCGGCCGTGCCGATGTGCTTTTTATGCGAAACGCAGGCGGACATTGGAAGGCAAAGGGAATCGACCTGTCCTCCATACTTCATTTGCCGACGGTGCCGCTGCGGATCGGCCGCCGGTGCCTGATCGCACAGGATCACGGGTTGAGCCAGGCGCTCGATTATGAATTGATTGAAAAAGCAAAGCCGGCTCTGGAAAATAAAACCCGCGTGGAATTTTCCCTTCCCATACGCAATGTGCACCGTACGGTCGGCGCCATGCTAAGCGGAGAAATAGCCAAACGGCACGGCTCCGCCGGTTTGCCGGACGATACGATCAATATCAATTTCACCGGTTCTGCCGGACAGAGTTTCGGATCGTTCCTCGCAAGAGGTGTGACGATTCGTCTCGAAGGCGACGCAAACGATTATGTCGGAAAAGGACTCTCGGGCGGACGGCTGATCGTCTATCCGCCGAAAGATTCCGGATTCGTGCCGGAAGAAAATACGATTGTCGGAAATGTCGTGCTCTACGGCGCAACGAGCGGCGAAGCGTTCTTTAACGGAAAAGCGGGCGAGCGGTTTGCCGTGCGCAATTCCGGAGCGACTGCGGTTGTCGAGTCTGTCGGCGCTCACGGATGCGAATACATGACGAACGGAATAGTCGTCGTGCTCGGTAAAACTGGAAAAAACTTTGCCGCAGGCATGTCCGGCGGATTCGCCTTCGTTCTGGACGAAAACGGCGAGTTTGCTGCCAGGATGTGCAATACATCGATCGTGGATCTTGAGCCGATGACCGAGCAGGATGCGGAAATGGTCCGGAAGCTTGTCATCAAGCATGTGGATCTTACCGAAAGCCGGCGCGGAACGGCCGTTCTCGAACATTGGAAAGAACTGGTTCCGAAATTTGTTAAAATATTCCCGCACGATTACAAACGTGTGCTCGGCGCCGGATGGAAGCCGAAGGAAAATGTGAAGCCCGTTAGTGAAGCAAAGGAGGTTGTCCATGGGTAAACCGACCGGATTTTTGGAGTTTGAACGCGAAACGCCGGCACGCCGTCCTGTTATGGAACGCGTACAGGATTGGCACGATGTCTATATCGAATTCCCCGAACAAAAAGTTCAGACACAGGGAGCGCGCTGTATGGACTGCGGTATCCCGTTTTGTCATACCGGATGCCCTCTCAACAACGTCATTCCGCAATGGAACGATCTTGCATTCCGCGGCAGGTGGAAAGAAGCGATCCGCATATTGCATTCGACGAATAATTTTCCGGAGTTCACGGGACGCGTCTGCCCCGCACCGTGCGAAACGGCCTGCGTTCTCGGCATCATCGAGCCGGCTGTGTCGATCAAGGCGATCGAGAAATCGATCATCGATTATGCATTTAAACAGGGATGGATTCGTCCCGAGCCGCCGCGGAAGCGGACAGGCAAAACAGTCGCGGTGATCGGATCCGGCCCCGCCGGACTGGCAGCTGCACAGCAATTGAACCGTGCAGGTCACCACGTGACCGTGTACGAAAAAAGCGATCGTCTCGGAGGGCTACTGCGGTACGGCATACCGGATTTCAAGCTGGAAAAGCAATTGATCGACCGCCGCATCGAACAGATGCAGGCGGAAGGAATCGTTTTTGCCACGCGCGCGCATGTGGGCGTGAATATTGCCGCGGATGAACTGCGCCGCTCGTACAACGCCATGCTGCTTTGCGGCGGGTCCGAAGCGCCGCGGAATCTTCCCGTTCCCGGCAGGGAATTGAAGGGTGTGCATTATGCGCTGGAATTCCTGCCGCAGCAAAACCGCCGCATTGCAGGAGATAAAATCGACCCGGTGCAGGAAATCCTTGCGGCCGGAAAACACGTTGTCATTATCGGCGGCGGCGATACCGGAGCGGACTGCCTGGGCACGAGCCTGCGGCAAAAAGCGAAATCGGTTCGCCAATTCGAGATCATGCCCAAACCGCCCGGCGACCGTTCGCCTTCGACTCCCTGGCCGATGTGGCCTCTTCAACTGCGCACGGAAAGTTCGCACGAAGAAGGCGGTACACGCGAATGGGCTGTAGCCACGACGCGTTTCGAGGGCGACGCACAGGGCAATGTGAAAAAACTTCATGCCGTTCATGTCGGCCCGGCGCCGAAGTTCGAACCGGTTTCCGGAACCGATTTCAGCGTCGACGCGGATTTGGTTCTCATCGCAATGGGTTTTACGGGTCCCGTTAAAACGGGAATGCTGGAAGGTCTCGGTGTTGCGCTCGACAACCGCGGCAACATTGCATGCGATGACCGTTATATGAGTTCCGTACCGGGCGTGTTTGCGGCCGGCGATATGCGCCGCGGACAATCGCTCGTTGTCTGGGCCATTGCCGAAGGGCGCAAAGCGGCTGCAGCGGTCAATGCATATTTGGCGGATCCCGTGCAGCATTTTATAAATCAATGATTGTAAAATACAAGAATAGATCATCAGGAGACATACGATATGGCAACAATTAATTTCGGCGGTGTGAAAGAAGAAGTCGTTACACGCGATGAATTTCCGCTTTCCAAAGCGCAGGAAGTTTTAAAGAACGAAGTGGTCGCAATTATCGGCTACGGGCCGCAGGGGTACGGACAATCGCTCAACATGCGCGACAACGGCATCAATGTCATCATCGGACAGCGCAAAGGCGGCAAAGGCTGGAAGGATGCCGTTACCGACGGATGGGTCGAAGGGAAAAACCTTTTTGAAAACATCGAGGAAGCGATTCAAAAAGCGACGATCGTTCAGTATCTCCTTTCCGATGCCGGTCAGAAAGCGCAATGGCCTCTGGTCCAGAAATATTTAAAGAAAGGACAGGCGTTGTATTTCTCGCATGGATTTTCAATCGTCTTCAAAGAACAGACCGGTATTATTCCTCCGAAGGACGTGGACGTGGTCCTCGTGGCTCCGAAAGGAAGCGGGCGTACGGTCCGGACGAATTTTCTTGCCGGCAGCGGCATCAATTCAAGTTTTGCAATTTTCCAGGACGCCACCGGCAAGGCGCGGACACGCACGATTGCGTGCGGGATTGCGATCGGTTCCGGCTATCTTTTCCCGACAACGTTCGAAAAAGAGGTGTTGTCCGATCTCGTCGGCGAACGCGGAGTGCTGATGGGCGCGATTGCGGGCCTGATGAAGGCGCAATACGATGTTCTTCGTTCGATGGGGCATTCCCCGAGCGAGGCGTTCAACGAAACGGTGGAAGAAGCCACGCAAAGTCTCTATCCGCTGGTCGGAAAAAACGGCATGGACTGGATGTTCGCCGCTTGCAGCACGACGGCGCAGCGCGGTGCTCTGGACTGGTCTAAAAAATTCGAAGCGGTCAATAAGCCGCTCTTCGAACTTCTGTACCGGGATGTGAAGGAAGGCGTGGAAACCGCCCGCGTCTTAAATACGTGCAGCGCGTCCGATTACCGCGAGAAGCTGGATGCGGAACTCGCGCTCTGGCACGAATCTGAAATGTGGAAAACCGGCGAAGCGGTTCGTTCGCTCCGTCCGGAAAACTGGAAAAAATAACGGCAGTAGTCCGCAAATTATTTTTCAGATGTTTTATATCTTTTACAGGTTGTTATGGAACAAATTTCAATATACGATACCACGCTCCGCGACGGGACGCAGAGCGAAAGCATCAGTTTCTCCGTTGAGGACAAACTGAAAGTTGTCCAGTGCCTTGACGAGTTCGGCGTTCAGTATGTCGAAGGCGGCTGGCCCGGTTCGAATCCGCGCGATATCGAATTCTTCCGCCGTGCGCGTTCGCTTCAATTGAAACATGCGAAAATTTCCGCATTCGGCAGTACGCGCCGCGCTAAGAACAAAGCGCAGGACGACTTGAACCTCCGTGCTCTGATCGAAGCGGAAACGCCGGTTGTCACCATTTTCGGAAAATCATGGCTTCTCCATGTATTCTCTGCGCTTCAGATCAGCGAACAGGAAAATCTCGATCTCATCGAAGATTCGGTCGCTTTTCTCGTTTCGCACGGACGCGAAGTCATTTATGACGCGGAACATTTCTTCGACGGTTATAAACAGAGTCCGGAGTATGCCGTTAAGTCTCTTCAAGCGGCAAAACGTGCCGGTGCGTCGAGGCTGGTCCTGTGCGATACGAACGGCGGAACGCTGACACTCGAACTTTCTGAAATCGTTAAAAGTATGTGCCGGGAATTTCCGGGACTCATCGGCATCCATACGCACAACGACAGCGAACTGGCGGTTGCAAATTCTCTTGCTGCTGTGATCAGCGGCGCACTTCAGGTGCAGGGAACCATCAACGGCTACGGCGAACGCTGCGGCAATGCGAACTTGTGTTCGATTATTCCGAACCTGCAGCTGAAAATGGGATACGCGTGTATTCCTCCGGACCAGATTGTGCATTTGACGGATGTTTCCCGGTACGTCGCAGATCTCGCCAATTTGCAGCAGCCGAAATATCTTGCCTTTGTCGGCCTGAGTGCGTTTGCGCATAAGGGAGGCGTTCATGTCAGCGCCGTGATGAAAGATCCGGTGATGTACGAACATTTGAATCCGGAAAGCATCGGCAACAGCCGCCGCGTACTCGTCTCCGACCTTTCCGGACGCAGCAACGTCATGTACAAGGCAAAAGCGCTCGGCATCGATCTGGACGAACGATCGGAAGAAATGCAGAGGATCGTCGAGAGCATCAAGGAAAAAGAATTTTATGGATATCATTACGAAGATGCGGATGGATCGCTTGAGCTGCTGATAAAACAACAATTGAGCGGCTGGCAGGAATTTTTTGAACTCGGCGGCTTTAAAGTGATTATTCACAAAGACTCCGATGAAGCAAACACGGTTTCCGAAGCGATTATCAAAGTAAAAGTCGGCGATGAAATCGAGTACACCGCTTCCGACGGCAATGGTCCCGTCAATGCGCTCGATTCCGCGCTTCGCAAAGCGCTGGAAAAATTTTATCCGCAGGTACGGGACATGGTTCTTGTCGATTACAAAGTGCGTGTTCTTGACGGGCAGGACGGCACGAGCGCAAAAGTACGTGTGCTCATCACGACGCGCAATGCACATTCATCGTGGAATACAGTCGGCGTTTCTCCCAACCTTATCGAAGCGAGCTGGAAGGCGCTCGTAGACAGTGTCTATTATTATTTAACCAAAGTTTCTCCGCAAGAACAAAAAAAGAAAGTCGAAACCTTATGATTATCGTAATGAAGGATGGGGCATCCAAACAGCAAATAGAACATGTATTCGACAAAGTAAAGGAGCTCGGATTTCGGGTTCATCCGATCTACGGCGAACTCCGCACCGTCATCGCCTGCGTGGGCGACGAACGCGGCAAGTACCGGCTGCAGGCGCTCGATGTGCTCGACGGCGTTGAGAACGTCGTTCCCATACTCAAACCGTTTAAACTTGCAAGCCGCGAATGGCATGCATCGCGTTCCAGCATCACGATCCCGGCGCCGAACGGCGGGGATCCCGTCGTTTTCGGCAGCGGCCATTTTGTGGTCATGGCAGGCCCGTGCGCCGTGGAAACGCGCGAACAAATTTTGTTAAGCGCCGAACAGGTCAAAAAAGCCGGTGCGCGCGTTCTTCGCGGAGGAGCTTTCAAGCCGCGTACATCGCCGTATTCGTTCCAGGGATTGGAAGAAGAAGGATTGAAACTTCTTGCGGAAGCGCGGGAAAAATCCGGACTGCTCATCGTCACGGAAGTGATAACGCCGACCGATGTTCCGCTTATCGCCGAATACGCGGATATTATGCAGATCGGCGCGCGCAACATGCAGAATTTCGCCCTCCTGAAAGAGGCAGGCAAACATAAGAAGCCCGTCCTTCTGAAGCGGGGAATGTCCAGCACGCTCAAAGAATTGCTGATGTCGGCGGAATACATTATGGCGCAGGGAAACGATCAGGTTATACTCTGCGAACGGGGCATCCGCACGTTCGAAGATTACACGCGCAACACATGCGATATTTCCGCCGTGCCGGCGCTTAAAGAATTGAGTCATTTGCCGGTCGTTGTGGATCCGAGTCACGGCACGGGCATCCGCAGTTTAGTCACGCCGGTTGCAAAAGCCGCCGTCGCTGTCGGAGCCGACGGGTTGATTATAGAAACACATCCGCATCCGGAGGAGGCATTTTCCGACGGGGCACAGTCGCTTACACCGGAACAATTCGCTTCACTGATGGATGCGGTTCGAACATTAGCTCAAACAGAAAAAAGAATCGTTTAGGAGAACACACCATGGAAAACCGCGTTTTCGTTTTTGACACGACACTCCGCGACGGCGAACAATCGCCCGGCTGCAGCATGAATATGGAGGAAAAACTCCGCCTTGCACGTCAGCTCGAAAGTCTCCGGGTGGATGTGATCGAAGCGGGATTTCCGATTTCCTCCGTCGGCGACTTTGAAGCGGTGCAGGCGATTGCCCGGCAGGTGCGGTCATGCACGATCGCCGGCCTTGCTCGCTGCGTCAAAGCGGATATCGACCGCGCCTGGGAAGCAATCCGGGAAACGGCAAAACCGCGGATTCATGTCTTTCTTGCGACTTCCGATCTGCATTTGAAATATAAATTGAAAAAAACACGCGAACAGGTTTTGGAAGAAGCGGTATCGGCGGTACGGCATGCAAAATCTTTAGCTCCCGAAGTTGAATTTTCCTGCGAAGACGCTTCCCGTACCGATATCGAATATTTGTGCAAAGTTGTCGAAGCGGCGATCGAGGCGGGTGCAGCCATCATCAACCTGCCCGATACCGTCGGTTATGCAGTACCAGACGAATACGGCGCGATGTTCAAAGAAGTCCGCCGGCGCGTTCCGAACATCGGAAAGGCGATGCTCAGTTCGCATTGCCACAACGACCTCGGACTTGCGGTCGCAAATTCCATTGCGGCGATACAAAACGGCGTTCGCCAGATAGAATGCACGGTCAACGGCATCGGCGAACGTGCCGGAAATGCATCGCTGGAAGAAATCGTTATGGCGATTAAAACACGCCATGAGCTTTTGGGCGTCACGACGAATGTCAACAACGAGGAACTCATCAAGACAAGCAGACTTTTGAGCAGTTTGACCGGCATGGTCGTGCAGCGCAATAAAGCTATCGTCGGTGCGAATGCATTTGCGCACGAAGCCGGCATTCATCAGGACGGCATTCTGAAAAGTCCGATTACATACGAAATTATGACTCCGCAATCGGTCGGCATTAAACATACGCAGTTGATTCTGGGCAAGCATTCCGGGCGGCATGCACTTAAGCAGCGCTATGCGGAACTCGGATACCAGCTGTCCGATGCCGAACTGCAGAGTGCATATCAATTGTTCTGCGCTATTGCAGACAAGAAAAAAGAAATCTTCGACGACGACCTGGAAGCCATTCTGGAAACCGGCACTCAGACAACGGAAGAAGAATATCAGCTCGTCAATCTTCAGATCACGAGCGGAACGAATCTTCGCCCGACGGCAACCGTCGAGCTGAGGCGGAATACGGAAACCTTTGTCGATTCGGCAACCGGAGACGGACCGGTTGACGCTTCCTGCCGTGCAATTGAGCGCATGACGGGACTCAATGGGAAACTGACCGAATATTCCATCAAAGCCGTTCATTCCGGTCACGATGCAATCGGTGAAGTTTTTATGCGCGTGGAATTCGACGGGCTGCTGTATAACGGCCGCGCGGCAAATACGGACGTCGTTGCCGGAAGTGCGCAGGCATATCTGGAAGCTTTGAACAGAGCCGTCGCTTCGAAAAAGAGAAAAGACCTGCAGAAGGCAGAAACCGTCGTCGACCGATCTGCAGTCTAACGGTAATTTCGCGCAGATAGAAAACATTGGAGCTCTTATAATTTTTTTTAATGGAAAGACTAAAACGGATCAATTTTATGCCACAAACATCAGCACCATCGACATTGTTTCAAAAAGTATGGAACCGCCACGTCATTGCGCAGGAACCGGAGTCTCCCGCAGTTCTTTATATCGACCTGCATCTAATTCATGAAGTCACGTCGCCGCAGGCGTTCGAGGGTCTGCGGAAACGAGGATTGAAACTCCGCCGCCCCGATCGAACGGTCGGAACGATGGATCATAGCATCCCGACATTCGATATCGCGCTTCCCATTGCGGATGAACTTGCGGCAAAACAAATTCATCAGCTTGAAATCAACGCGCAGGAATTCGGCTTTCAGCTGTATGATAAGAATCACCGCCGCCGCGGCATCGTTCACGTGATCGGACCGGAACTCGGATTGACGCAGCCCGGCATGACCATCGTCTGCGGGGACAGTCACACTGCAACGCATGGCGCTTTCGGCGCGCTTGCTTTCGGCATCGGCACGAGCGAGGTGGAACACGTGCTCGCAACGCAATGTCTCCTTCAGCGTCTGCCGAAGACGATGGAAGTCCGGATCGAGGGAAAACTATCCGACGGCGTCACGGCAAAGGATGTAATACTATTCCTGCTTGCAAAGATCGGAGTCGGCGGCGGGACGGGTCACGTGATCGAATATACCGGATCCACCGTTCGTTCGCTGTCGATGGAAGAACGCATGACCGTATGCAATATGTCTATCGAAGGCGGCGCGCGCGCAGGCATGATGGCTCCGGACGATACGACATTCGAATTTTTAGCCGGCCGCGAATTCGCCCCGAAAGGCGCGGCATGGGACAAAGCGCTTACGTACTGGAAAACCCTTCCGACCGACAGCGGCGCTGCATACGACCGCACGGTCGATCTCGACGTTTCCGAACTCGGGCCGATGCTCACATTCGGAACGAATCCCGGCATGGGACTGTCCGTGAACGGTACCGTACCGATGCCGGAAAGCATGGCCAGTGAAACGGACCGTCAAACGCTGAAAAAAGCGCTTGCGTATATGGGATTGAATCCGGGCGAGAAGCTTGCCGGAAAAGCGATCGATGTGGTTTTTATCGGAAGCTGTACAAATTCCCGTATTTCCGATCTCCGGGAAGCTGCGCGCGTTTTCCGCGGGCGGAAAGTTTCACCGAATGTCCGCACGCTTGTTGTGCCCGGTTCGCAGGAAATCAAGCGGCAGGCCGAATCGGAAGGACTGGATAAAATATTCAAACAAGCCGGCGCCGAATGGCGCGAGTCCGGATGCTCGATGTGCATAGCGATGAACGGCGATGAAATCAAAGCCGGGCAGTACGCCGTTTCCACGAGCAACCGCAACTTCGAAGGCCGTCAGGGCAAGGGCGGGCGTACGCTGCTTGCTTCGCCTCTGACCGCAGCGGCTGCGGCCGTAACCGGAAAAATTACCGATGTCCGAACTTTGCTGAAATAAGGAATTTACAATGGCACAATTTAAAACATTAAAATCGAAAGTTATTCCGCTGCTCATCGACAATATCGATACGGATCAGATTCTTCCGGCGCGATTTTTAAAGATTACGGATAAAAACGGGCTTTCGGAAAAACTGTTTACCGACTGGCGTTACAACGCGGACGGATCACCGAAACCGGATTTTCCGCTCAACCAGCCGCAGCATCGCGGATCGAAAATATTACTTGCCGGAGATAATTTCGGCTGCGGCTCTTCGCGCGAGCATGCCCCTTGGTCGCTGGTAGCATTCGGACTTCGTGCAGTAATCAGCACGTCGTTCGCGGATATTTTCCGGAACAATTCCATAAAGAACGGACTGCTTCCGGTCATTCTTTCCGCAGCCGAGCATAAGCAGTTGATTGCCGAGGCCGCTGCCGATCCGGGAGCGGAGATTTTTATCGATCTTGAAAAGCAGACGATTGTTTTTCCGTCGGGAGCGAAAGCTTCGTTTCCGATCGATTCGTTTTCAAAATTCTGTCTCTTGAACGACGTGGACGAGCTGGAATATCTCCGCCGCTTCGGCAAGCAGGCGGAAGCCTACGAAGCACAAAACGCTTTTTAAAGGGAGGATCTGCAGATGCAGAAAAAAAAACTAGAGGTGTACCACGAGCATGAGGAACATCATATCGATCGTTCCATAGCGATCATCGGCTCCGGCAATATGGGCTCCGCGCTGCTGAAAGGAATCATTCACGCAAAGCTCGCCCCTCCGAAAAAAATCACTGCATGCGATATCAACGAAGCAAAACTCAAGATACTCGCAAACGAATGGAAAATAAAGACAACGACCGATATACAGGCAGCCGTTCAGGCGTCCGACATCGTACTGCTCTGCGTCAAACCGCAGACGCTGTCAAAAGCATTGCAGGCGATTAAAAGCGTTATTCGTTCCGACCAGCTCGTCATTTCCATTGTTGCCGGCATGCGCATTGCATATATCCAGCAAATGCTCGGCGAGCGGATTGCCATTGTCCGCACGATGCCGAACATCGCTGCAACGGTCGATGAAGGTGCGGCGGCGCTGGCATTCGGCGAACACGTTTCTCCTGCACAGCAAAAAATTGCGATCTCGATTTTCGAGGCGGTAGGCGATGTCGTTACGGTTTCGGAAGAACAGCTCGACGCGGTGACCGGATTAAGCGGCAGCGGGCCTGCATACATCTATATGGTTATCGAAGCTTTGATCGACGGCGGAGTGAAAATGGGATTGTCGCGGGAAATTTCCACGAAACTTTCCGTCCAGACCGTGCTCGGATCCGCAACACTCGTAAAAAAATCCGGACTGCATCCGGCGATTTTAAGGGATCAGGTGACAACTCCCGGCGGAACGACAATTAACGCAATACACGAACTGGAATCGCACGGCTTGCGCTCGATGCTGATCGATGCTGTGGCAATTGCCACAAAACGGTCGGAAGAGCTGAGCAAAATCATGAATAAAGTATCGTAACGAGTTGTAACGAAAAGGAATTTCATTGAAAGCGAATATCGTCATATTGCCCGGCGACGGAATCGGTCCGGAAGTGACCGGGGCTGCTGTCCGGGTTCTTGAACATATCGGGAAAAAACAAAAACATGCGTTTTCGTTTACATCGCACCTGATCGGCGGAATTTCCATCGATGCGCACGGCGTATCGCTGACCGATGAGACTCTGGCAGCATGCAAAACGTCCGATGCCGTTCTGCTCGGCGCAGTCGGCGGTCCCAAATGGGACAACCCGCTTGGAAAGGTACGTCCGGAGCAGGGTTTGCTCGCCCTTCGCAAGGGACTCGCACTTTATGCAAACCTCCGTCCCGTCAAGACCTATCCCGCTTTGCTCAATGCATCTCCTTTAAAACCTGAATTTTTACATGAAGTCGATATGATCGTCGTTCGTGAATTGACCGGCGGTTTGTATTTCGGCGAACCGAAAGGCCGAAAAGAAATCGACGGGCATGTTCACGCCGTGGACACGCTGGAATATGCGGATTATGAAATTGAACGCATCGTCGAGCTTGCGTTCCAGCTTGCCGGACCGCGGCGCAAAAAAGTCACCTCGGTGGATAAAGCCAACGTACTGGAAAGTTCTCGCTTATGGCGTCAAATAACCACGGAGATCGGAAAAAAAAATTCCTCCATCGCGCTCGAGCATATGCTGGTCGATACGGCTGCAATGCGTGTGATCACGTCGCCGAAGTTGTTCGATGTCATCGTAACGGAAAACATGTTCGGCGATATTTTAACCGATGAAGCGTCAGTGCTTGCTGGTTCGATGGGCATGCTTCCGTCGGCATCGCTCGGACTGAAAGGTCCCGGCGTGTACGAACCGATTCACGGTTCCGCTCCGGATATTGCGGGCAAAGGCATCGCCAATCCGGTCGGCACGATTTTAAGCGCAGCGCTCCTGCTCCGGTATTCATTAAAATTAGAAGAGGAAGCGCTGGCAATCGAAAAAGCGGTCGAATCTGCGATTGCGGCCGGCTGCAGAACACGCGACCTCGGCGGAGAACTTTCCACCGATGCGATGCGGGATGAAATTCTTTCACGTCTTTAAAAGAAAAGAATGGAAACGAACGTGACTTCCATACCTATAGTTTTGATCGGAATCGGCAACGTCGGGCGCGCCGTATTGCGGCAGATACTCGATGTCCGCAAGCACTATGCCGAACGCACGGGTCTTTATCTTCAGCCGGTCTGCGTCTCCGACAGTACCGGCGTTATGTACAACCCGGATGGACTTTCGGAAGATGTTCTGCAGTCTATTTTACGCGCTCGCTCGCAAAGCCGGCGCATCGTCACTCTGCCGGGAGCGCAGCAAAAAGAATCCGTGCAGGAGATGCTGAAGCCCGGAACGATCATCGTGGATGTAACCGCATCGGGCGAAATGCTGAAACTTTTTCGCACGGGACTCGAGCACGGATGCAGCATCGTGCTTGCCAACAAGAAACCGGTCGCAGCCCATTGGGAAGATGTCCATTGGCTGTTCGATCATCCGAACGTCCGCTATGAAGCCACGGTCGGCGCCGGACTGCCGGTGATATCGACATTGCGCCAGCTGCGTGAAACAGGCGACCGCATTACGGCTGTCGAAGGGTGCATGAGCGGGACGCTCGGATTTCTGTGCGCTGAGATCGAACGCGGCGTTGCATATTCCACTGCCGTGAGGGAAGCCAAATCCCTCGGATATACGGAACCGGATCCGCGCGACGATCTGAGCGGTCAGGATGTTGCGCGCAAAGCATTGATTCTTGCACGCACAGCCGGATGGCCGCTGGAACCGGAAGCGATCGAGGTCGAGCCAATGTTCCCGCAGTCCCTTTCTTCCGTCGATGTGGAAGATTTTATGGAAGCAACGGTTAAATTAGACAGTATGTACGGATCCGAGAATCAGGAAGCGCAGGCAAACGGAAATGTGCTTCGGTACATTGCGCGCGTCAGTCCCACAGGAGGCAAGGTCGGACTTGTTGCCGTTCCGCGGGAATCCGCGTGGGGCGCACTCCGCGGTTCCGCAAACTTTATCGCATTTTCAACGATGCGGTACGATGCTATTCCGCTTGTGGTATCGGGACCCGGCGCCGGCGCGGAAGTCACGGCTGCAGGTGTTCTGGGTGATATTATGAGTCTCATTAATGCTGAACGAAAGGTAGAACATGAAGCTGGTGGTAATGAAATTCGGCGGAACCTCGGTGGGTTCTATCGAATCAATTGATCAATCAACGAATATAATTGTCGAACAATCGAAAAACTGGGAGGCTGTTGCTGTTGTCGTTTCCGCTATGACCGGGGTTACCGATGCGCTTATATGCGGAGCGGAAACCGCAGCCGGCGGCGATGAAGAAACGTATAAATCCATTGCAGCCACGCTCTTAGCCCGCCATCGGGAAGTCATCGAAAAACTCGTCGCTCAGGAAGAACAGGCGGAAATTCTTGCCGTTATCACTGGATTTATAGGCGAATTTTCCAATCTCTGCAGCGCAGTTTCCACTCTCGGGGAAATTACACCGCGCGCCATGGACACAATCGTCTCGTTCGGTGAACGCATGAACGCACCCGTTATTGCCGCAGTGCTCCGGAAAAAAGGAATCGCTAGCGCATCCGTATCGGCAAAAAATCTTATTGTTACGGACAGTAATTTTCAAAAAGCCATGCCGATGATGGACGAAACGCGCGCGCAGACGCAAAAAGTCCTCCTTCCGCTTTTGGAAAAAAAGACCGTTCCGGTCATCACGGGATTTATCGGCGCCAACAAAGCAGGCAGCATTACGACGCTCGGACGCGGCGGAAGTGATTACAGCGGAGCGCTGATAGGAACATCGCTCGACGCGAGCGAAGTATGGATCTGGACCGATGTGGACGGCGTCATGACCACAGATCCTCGCATTGTCAAAGACGCGCATGTCATTCCGATATTATCGGCAAACGAAATCAGCGAGCTGGCATATTTCGGCGCCAAAGTTCTGCATCCGAAAACCATCTGGCCGGTTATCGAACGCGATATTCCGCTCTGGGTCAAGAATACGTTCAACCCGAAATTTCCAGGTACGAAAATCATTCGCGAACCGGAAGCGGCGGAGGGGAGAGTCAAGGCGGTCACGATTATTAAAAAACTCAGTCTTGTTACCGTCGAAGGACGCGGTATGATGGGAGTCCCCGGCATTGCCGCCCGTACCTTTGCCTGTGTGGCGCGTCAAAAAGCGAGCGTTCTCATGATTTCCCAGGCATCGTCGGAACAATCGATTTGTTTTGTTATCCCTACGGACAGCGTGCCGAAGGTTATTAAAGAACTTGAAACGGAATTTGCACTCGAACTCGATCACGCGGATATCAACCGGGTCTGGTCGATGGACAATATCGTTATTGTAACGGTAGTCGGAACCGCTATCCGCAGTACGTCCGGACTTGCATCCAAAATCTTCGGAGCTCTGGGCGCAGCTAAAATCAATATTATCGCAATTGCGCAAGGTTCCTCCGAGTACAGCATTTCCGTGATTGTAAATGCCGACGCCGGCGACGCGGCTGTGCGTCAGATACATGCGGAAGTGATTAATCATAATTAAGATATCACTGCGCAACATATTATAGACAGTATTAATAGCATAGAATAAAATTTTCATCCCCGAGTGACCTCGTCAGCCTACTGCGTGACTTTGCCGGCAGTCAGGCCGCTAAAATCAAACGGGAATGATAGTCTTTTTTTAACAATACAACTTTTATGAAACTTTACGGACGAACATCCATTTCCGAATTTCTGGGCGACTTTATCGTCTATCGCAATCTTGTTCCGGTCGATCCGCGCTTGCCGGCGCTTTCGGAAATTGCAAAACGCATCGGCATACCGAAAAACGTCATTCCCCGCAAGTACGAGAAAGTCTACGGTCAGGTTATTGTTGAACTTCTTTCGTCCGCACGTACTTTGATCGGATCGAATAAGGAAATCAGGCGGCTGATTTATCTCGGCGATACGAAGATGAACGACACGACCGCGTTCTTGAACATATGCGCTGCCGGAAATTTTGAAGGCATGGCTTTTATCGGAGATGAGAATTCGGCTCCTTCTAAGATCGAAGAAGCAAAGGAAGGCAATTGCATCGTCTGCTCCGCCAACCGGTGGTCGCTTCTGTCCGAATTCGACCGGCTGTGCCGGTCACGGGGATTTATCGCCGACGAACAAACCGCGGTCATTTCCGATATCGACAAGACCATACTTGGAGCGCGCGGCCGCAACGATGCAGTTATCGATCGTGTACGCGTCGATGCTGTGGAGCGCATTATCAGCGAAAAAATGACCGGCCGGTTCAACCATCATGCGTTTCAAACCGCATACGATATGCTTAAAAAGCCGGAATATCATACTTTTACTGCGGATAATCAGGACTATCTGGTCTATCTCTGCCTGGCCGTGGGAAGCGGAGTAACGTCGCTGGATTCCCTTACAGCGAAAATAAAAACGGGTGCGGTAAAAAGTTTTCAGGAATTTATCTTTCAGGTGGAAAAAAATGTTGCAGCCCTGCCGGCGGATATGCGGGCGATTCATAACGAAGTGTACGAATTCGTCAGGGCAGGAGATCCGACGCCGTTTAAAACTTTCCGTACGAACGAATTCAAATTGACCGTCGAGCGAATGGGACATGCAGAGGACGATATGCCGGTTCCGGAACTTCTGCAAACCGAAATTCTTCTGACGGAAGAAGTCCGGGATTTTATATTAAACAGGAAATTGCAGGGTTCCATTGTGTTCGGACTCTCGGACAAACCGGATGAAGCATCGCTTCCGACCGGCGATCTTGCCGTTCGCGGATTTTTACCGATCCATCAAATTATTACGCTTTCAGTAGGACAAGAACTAGGAAAAGAATGAAAAAATACGTCATCGTCGTTCCGGATGGAGCGGCGGATTATCCGATAGCGGAATTAGGCGGTAAGACAATTTTTGAAGCTGCAGAAACACCGAACTTAGACAGCATCGCAATTGGCGGAATGCTCGGATTGAGCAAAACCGTTCCTGCATCCTTACAGCCCGGCAGTGATGTCGCCATGATGGCGGTACTCGGTTACGATCCGCACAAATATTATACCGGCAGAGCGCCCATCGAAGCAGCCGCGCAGGGCATCGAGGTCTCGCCGAGCGATTGGATTTTCCGCTGCAATCTTGTGACCATCCAGAACGAAACCATGGCCGATCACAGTGCGGGACATATCTCCAGCGAAGAAGGAAAAGTTTTTATCGACGCGCTGAATGCATCATTCGGCAATGAACAAATAACGTTCTATCCCGGAGTCGGATACAGGCATCTGCTTGTGGTCAAGGGACTGGATTTCGACGGCACGACGACGCAGCCGCCGCACGACATGATAGGAAAAAGCATTGAAAGCATTCTGCCGAAAGGAAAAAATGCGGAATTTTTGATCGATCTCATACGCAAAAGCAGATCGCTGGTCGAAAATCATGAAATCAATAGAGAACGCAAGAAGCTCGGAAAAAATCCTGCCAGCTCCATCTGGCTCTGGGGGCAGGGACGGAAAGCGGTTCTGGATTCGTTTGAAAAAAAATACGGACTCAAAGGGGCGGCAATCACGGCGGTCGACTTAGTTAAAGGACTGGCAAAACTGATCGATTTCGATTTTATCAAGGTCGAGGGTGCAACCGGATATTTCGACACGAATTACAAAGCAAAAGGAATTGCAGCAATCGAAGCGCTCCGCAAGTATGACGTCGTTCTGGTTCATGTGGAAGCTACGGACGAAGCGGGGCATGAAGGAAAAGCTGAAGTAAAGAAAAAAGCTCTGGAATCGATCGATGCTCAGATTATCGGTCCGGTTCTTATGGAATTAAAAAAATATTCCGACTGGCGGATCCTGGTCATGCCGGATCACCCCACGCCCGTTTCCACAAAGGGACATGTCGGCGATCCGATTCCGTTTGCCATCGGCGGCAGCGATATCGCTCCCGGCGCAAGACTTCCCTTCAGCGAATCCAACGCAGCAAAGACAGGAATTATATTCGATCCAGGATATGAACTTATGAAAGCGTTCTTAGTTCCCACCAGAGGTGGGCAAGCGTAATGCGTAGTGCTGAAATTAAAAACACAACTAAGAACTAAGAACTACGAACTTTTTTCCGAAGGAAAAAAACATGCGCAGCTGGCTTGAATGCATACGGGGTTGTGGAAAAAGATATCCCATCGACCAAATTATTTATCGCTGTGAAACATGCGGCGCGCTGCTCGATGTGCAGCATGATGTTAAAATCTTAAAACGCCGGTCAGCCGCATCGTGGAAAAAACTCTTCGACGAACGCACGCGCACGAACGTCTGGCCGTATGCGAGCGGCGTTTGGGGAAAAAAGGAATGGGTGGCTCCCGGCTTAAAAAATGAAAATATCGTTTCCATGTATGAAGGCCACACCAACTGTTTCTGGGCGGAACGCCTGGGCAAGCAACTCGGAGTGCCGGATTTATGGGTGAAGTTGTGCGGCAACAGTCACACCGGGTCGTTCAAAGACCTCGGCATGACGGTTCTGGTATCCGTGGTCAAGCAAATGATTGCGGAAGGAAAACCGATCCGCGCCGTGGCATGTGCGTCCACAGGCGATACATCGGCCGCTCTTGCGGCTTATGGAGCCGCGGCAGGAATTCCGACCATCGTCTTTCTGCCGCGCGGCAAAGTCTCCACAGCGCAATTGGTCCAGCCGATTGCCAACGGCGCCACAGTATTATCGCTCGATACGGATTTCGACGGCTGCATGCGTATTGTTCAGGAAATTACTGCGGATAATACCATCTATCTTGCCAACTCGATGAATTCCCTCCGAATGGAGGGACAAAAGACTGTCGGCATAGAAATTATACAGCAATTCGATTGGGAAATTCCGGACTGGTTCATCATTCCGGCCGGGAATCTCGGCAACGTCAGCGCTCTCGGCAAAGGATTGCTCCTGATGCGCGAGCTTGGACTTATAAAGAAATTGCCGCGCATCATCTGTGCGCAAGCGGCGAATGCCAATCCGCTTTATTTAAGTTTTCAGAACAACTATAAATCCTACACTGCCGTACAGGCACAAAAGACGCTAGCCTCGGCGATACAAATCGGCGCGCCGGTCAGCTACGAACGAGCGGTCAAGGTTTTAAAGGAATTCGACGGCATTGTTGAACAGGCAACGGAAAACGAATTAGCCAATGCAGCAGCACAAGCAGACCGAGCTGGATTATTTACATGCCCGCAGACAGGCGTCGCACTCGCGGCATTATTTAAGCTTAAAGAGCGCGGAGTCATAAAAAAGAAAGACCGAGTAGTTGTCATCTCGACGGCGCACGGCTTAAAATTCTCACAATTCAAAGTGGACTATCACGAAAAAACCCTCGCTGATGTCGTTCCGGCGTTTCCGAATTCCCCCATCTATCTACCCGCAACAACAGATGCGGTACGAAGGAAGCTGGACGAGATTTTAAAATAGTTTTTATCCGTTGTCGAAATTAAAATTTTTTCTTCTGTTTTTCTGTAGCCGCGGGCGGCATGTTTACCCACCGTCTTTTTGGCGGGTCCCGGAAGTATTNNATATCGAAGATATTTTCGGGATGACCGCGGAATAATGATTCCGAGTTGGACTAATTATTTACCGGCTTCGGAGGATTCGTCCACCGACTTTTGGCCGGATCATTCCCCACAAATAGCCTATTTTCCCGACAAACAAGTAATTCTCAGTTCACGTTATAAGCCTTAAATAAGAACAGTGTCTTTAATCGTATCTGGAACTTGGGAAAGTTTTAAGTATGCTGAAAGAAGAGGGAAAAGCGGCATAATTAATTTTTAAGGAAAATACTTTGATTTTTAACTTGACGCGAATCCAATAAATTTGCAGATTATCCACGCGTCTGGAAGGAGTCGCCTAGCGTCTCTGAGAGAGGCCTCTGGCCTCACATCCAGTCGCTTTTTTTTTAGGGAGGGGGTTTTTAATGCATATTTGCTATCTTGACGAATCTGGAGTGCCCGACATTCCAGGCAACACCTCTCATTATATTCTTACCGGCGTGCCCATCACTAAAATGATCATTTTGCTCTATTAAAGGGAAGCACGGCTTAATTTGCATTAATTTCCTTCCCTTTGAAAATCTGGACTTTTTAACAGCGCTTATATTATTTCCCTTACCGAATTGCCTTTTATCTATCTCTGGTGTAATTTAATAGCATTAGCTTAATTTTATATTCGATTACTTTTATTCTAATTGATATCCTAAAATTGCCATAGAGTCCGAATGCAGCCAGACGATATTATCACGTATTTAGATCTTGTGAATGAAGAAAAAGCTCATCTTCAAAAAGGAATGAACTATAGGATTGGCAAAAACTACTCAGTATTTCTTATGTCTGTAAGAAAAAATGCTCCGTATGCAGATCAAATTAATCACACAACAGGTGCATTAATCTATGAAGGTCATGATCATCCAAAGACGACTCTCGTTCCGGAACCGAAAAGTGTTAACCAACCAATGACAACTTCTTCGGGTGCGTGGACAGAAAATGGAAAATTCTTTAAGGCGGCCACTGATTTTAAGACAGGACTTTCACCGAATCCCGAATTAATAAAAGTGTATGAGAAAATTGCCAATGGTATCTGGTGTTATAAGGGCTTTTTTGAATTAGTAGATGTTGAACACGCTTCAGATGGAAAAAGGAAGGTATTTAAGTTTCACTTACTTCCAATTACAAAAACTATATTGAATGGTAATATTGAGTTACCACATAACCGTATTATCCCTACTCACGTTAAAGTCGAGGTCTGGAGAAGAGATAAGGGAAAATGTCAAATATGTGGCTCAAGCAAGAACCTCCATTATGATCATGTTATTCCATTTTCAAAAGGGGGCAGCAGTCTAATAAAAGAGAATATTAGAATCCTCTGTGCGAAGCATAACCTCGAAAAATCTGATAAGATTATGATATTGGTTCCTTGGATAAGCGTAGCTGCAGCCGCTATCACGACCCATCGAATGAATTGAAGTTGAGACTTAGGGAATTTAATTATTGACCAGCCAATACATCTTTATAGATTCTTCTACTTGTTTAAACTCCTTATCACCGGTCACCAGTACTGATCCCTTATGTTGAAAAGCTAACGCTGCCGCAAAGCAGTCTGCAAAAGACATTTTCTTTACGGCTTTGAAACGTGCTGCTTGATTGGCAAGTTTCCAATCTACATCCTGAAATTGTATACCAAGCTCGCGCATATTCTTTATACTCTGGTCGGCGGCAGCTTCGGAGACTTCCCGTGCAAGAATATACCAAACTTCTCCGGCATTCACCATTGTCATCATGAGCGGTATACCCTGTTCATGTGCATCGCTGATAATATTGCCGACCATCTCGCCCGCGGGTTCATCTTCAAGAAATGCCATCACCGACCAGGAATCGAGCACATAGGCCTTCGGTTTTGAAGCCATTAAAGCTCCCTTTCTTTTTTCTTCTCGGCCATCAACGCTTTTACCAGCCCGTGTCCTTTCAATTTTCCGCGAATGGAATGGACATACTGCCGTGTAATAGGCGTGAGAATGATCGATTTATCCTTTTCATTCACCTCGATCTGTATGCGCGTCCCTTCTTTAATGCCCAGCCGCAAACGTACTTTGGAGGGAATAACAATCTGGCCCTTCGTTGTTGCAATTGTTTCCATGTTGACCCTTTATGTTTATTACTATTATAATGTAAGACAAAGAATAAAGTAAGTCAATAATATAATGTCTTACTCCAAACAATAATCATACTAATTGTATTTAACCGGGATGAACTATTTTTTGGGGGAAAAAGCTTGAAATAACATGGATTTCACGATTTAAGCCGTTACTGAAGTGTTTTTCTTTCTCTGACGTACTGGTACCAATGAACTGCCTCAATTCCATCAGCCATGGTTATCGGTTCTTTTCGGGAACTTAACAAATATGAACGCTCCGCCTTTAAAAGTTTTTTGATAGTGCGCAGTCCGGCAATCATTTGATCGTTGGGCGATCTGCTTAATTTAATTTCTATGGGAATATGTTCGCTTCCGCGGACAAGAATTAAATCGACTTCGACATTGTTATTGTCCCGATAATAATAAAGCTGCCATGACGAACCGTTTGCAAGATTGGTTTTCATGATATCCATTATGACAGCATTCTCGAATATCGTACCTCCCATAATGCCGTTGCGCAGAGCGAGTGGATTCGCTTCCCGGAGTATATAGGCAATCATACCCGTATCTGTGAAATAAAGCTTGGGACTTTTAATTACACGCTTTCGTAAGTTGCGCGAATACGGTCGGAGTAAATAAATGAGCCGCGAAGCTTCCAGCACCGAAAGCCATTTGTGAACGGTCGGATGCGATATACCGCATAATGCACCGATTTTTGACAAATTAAGAATTTGACTGGTATTTGCGGCAAGAACCTCGATAAACTGTTGAAATGCACGAAGGTCGCCGACTGCATGCATATTGCGGACATCCCGCTCCAAATATGTCTGAATGTATGAACCGTAAAACAATGCGGAGGGAATGCTGTGAGCCGCAGGTCCTGGAAAAAACCCCCGAATGATATCTTTGAAGGTTCTATCCTCATTCATGTTTTTAATTGCCGGGAGTTCGGCATATGAAAACGGCAGCAACTCAAAAACGGCTGTGCGGCCTGCAAGCGATTCCGTGACCCCTTCCATAAGCGGGAATGACTGCGAACCGGTAAGAACATACGATCCCCTCAAACGGCTGGATCGATCCGCTTCTATTTTTATACCCGACAAAAGATGGGGGACATATTGAATTTCATCATAAATAACCGGTGAAGGATGGTCTGCTATGAAAAGAGCAGGATCCTTTTCCGCTTGAGCGCGAATAACCGGATCGTCGAATGTCACATATGCATGTTTCGGAAATATTTTTTGCAGCGTCGTCGACTTCCCCGATTGCCGCGGCCCTGTTAAAAGAATCACTGGAAAATGCTTCGCCGCTTCCTGAATGCGGGATTCCACCAAACGTCGAATGTAAGTCATATTGATATCTTCTTTATACAGGTGTAATATACATATTGAAACCTTCACTTTCAATATGTATAAGTTCTAATATTTGCAAAATCGGCTTTATCCAAACGACTTGCTTATAACCCGCTGGAATCAATATTATACACTGGTGTTGCGTAAAAAGGGAAAAGGTTGTCATTCCCAGCCCGATGCCTTGAACAGATATCCCACAATGCGGGACGACATCATCAGGCATTCAGCTTATGTGAATACGTCACCATTCGGCGTTGTGGCATTGCCATGTTGCTGCAATGCGGGAAGGGAATCCAGAAATGAGGATAAACCTGGTACTGGATTCCTGATTAGAACGTTCGGGAATGACAGTATTTACTGACTTTTGCATAACATCAGTAAGTAATATAGAAATAATCGCGCTGCGCTATTGTGCACTTTTCATGTGCAACAAAAGTATTACCATTATCGTATAAAAAGAATATTACAATCCCGGAGACCAACGAAATGAACCGTTTACGTATGATATGGTGTGCCATCGGCTGCATACTTATCGGTGGAAATCTGTCACTGCTCATTGCGCAGGATACCGTCTCTCTTGCGGATCGCGGCAATTATTATGAAGTCACGCTCGATTATACCACAGGCGCCAGCCATTATGCTATGGGCCAGCAGTTGATGAAAAAGATTTTATTAGCTGTTCCCAACTTCGAGCAGCTGATGGATTCCTATATTGCGGAACTTGTACCGGATCAGACGACTTACAACATTATGCTCGGCCGCGTTGCAGACATTAAACCGCAAATACCGCAGGATTATCAGGATGAGATAGACGGAATGGCATCGCGGCTCAGCGGCGGCAGCGTCAATACGAGGAACGACGGAAAGCTGTCAAAAAACGAATTGTACGAATTGGAACTCTTTACAGATGTCGGCCGGTCGACGCAATGTTCGGGCATTTCGGTATACGGCCCGCGGTCGGCAACAGGCAATACCATGACCGCCCGCGTTCTGGATTGGTACGACGGCGCTAATCATCAACTGGCGCAGATTCAAGCCGTTACGACTATCAAAAATGGCAATATGTCCGTCTGCACGATCGGTTATTTAAGTGTCCTGGGAATTATTACGGGCTTCAATGATAACGGTGTCTTTGCCGGCATTCTCGATTCTCCTACCGGTGCAGCTTATTCTTCCAGCGGCAAGCGATCATACATCTGGGATTTGCGATACGCGCTGGAGCACGACAGCACCGCCGCAGATGTTGGAGCGTACATGTCCGATCCGTCGAGAAGTTATACGTACAACCATTTAATATTATTATCCGATAGTCATACTTCGAAGGTGCTGGAAAATAATTTCTCCAGAAGCGGGACGAATATCCATAGGGCATTGCGGAGCGACACATCTTCGCTCAATCCCGGCATAACATGGGGATTTTCGAATGCGGTGGCTGCAGTGAATGCCTTTCTCCTCGCAGGAAATTGCGACAACTATACGGGAATATTATCCAACACACAGCGATGGAGCAGTATCAAGTCGCAGTTTCAGCTCTGCGGGGACACGGTCTCATTGGCCGAACTGAAACAGATTGCTTCGTTCGATCATGGTGTCGTTCCGCAATCTCAGTCGGCTGGAAATATTTATAATTCCGGCACGCAGCAGATAGTAATTTTCCAGCCGGATATATTTCATCTGGAAATAGCATTTAAACCCAAGTCCGGCATACTGCCGGTCAATCCGTTGTTCGAAGATATTTCTGTTTCTTTCGTTTCCAATCCAACGTCCGTTCCAAAAAGCAATGCGGTTATTCCCGTATCGTGCATGCTGGAACAGAACTATCCGAATCCATTCAATCCATCGACGACGATCTCATTTTCTGTCAGTAATAAGAACTATGTGTCCTTGCGTATCTATAACATACTGGGACAGGAAGTAGCGGATATTTTTGAAGGAGACTTACCGGCCGGAAAATACACACGTCAATGGAATGCTGGAACGATACCGAGCGGAGTTTATTTCTGCCGGCTTACAGCGGGCGCCTCGACGGCAACGAAAAAATTAATACTGCTGAAATAAGCGCGATGATTGCTTAGGTCATTGAAGGAACTTGAGTCCGACTGCGAGTCGGACTCTACAATAATGTGCAAGAATATAGACTACCGGCCGGTCAACACAGAAACGAGTTTCTGCTTCGGCGTAAGATTTTCATCGAAGATCGGAAAATCTCCCTTGTAACCCCAATGACAATAGGCGATATTATTCCCGTTAAAAATATCGCATACGTCTTTATACCAGCGAAGCATGATCTCTTCCGGAATTCTGGGATAGATTCCGAATTCCCCGCAATATAACGGAAGGTTATGTTTTTTCGCAAATTCGATAGCAGGCATCATCTGTTCTTTTAAAACTTCTTTTGTAAAATACCCATTGGCATATTCCCTCATCGCGTTGACAGCTTTTGCCGACATTCCCTTATACTGAATGGTATCGACAATTTGTCCGGGATACGCAACCGGTCCGGTGTATTCTGCAATCGGAGTCCATGACGCCAGGTGATGAGTAAGCGCCATCGGCGTATAGAAATGAAAACTCAGTATTAAATCTCCATCATTAGCCGGAAGTTTTAATTGCGGAAATGTGCCTGGAATTTGCCACATATTCGAACCGACAACAATTATTCTATGGGGTTCCTTAATTCGTACTGCCGCAATGACTTTATTAAAAACCTTATTCCAATCGTCCGGATCTTTCGCCACCGGTTCGTTTAATACTTCGTACGCCAATTTTGAATTCGGATAGCTGTGCAATTCCTCTGAGAGCTGCAGCCAGAGATCGACCAATTTCTGCTGCTCGAGTGAATCTGTCCATAGTTTATTCGATTCTGCATTAAAATAGTGGGACCGGAGTATATGCAAATCCACAATCACACGCAGATGAGCAGCGAACGCCCATTCGATACCATTGTGCAATAATTGAAAAGCCAATGGTTCTTTTTTCCCCAGCGAATCCCAGAGTTGGACTTCATCTACAGGAATGCGAACGTGATCGAATCCCAGAGAAGCAATTTTGTCGAAATCGGATTTGCTTATGTACCGGCTCCGTTCCCCGCCTCGATCGTCGTTTTGTGAAAGCCAGTGGCTTATATTCACACCGGTGCGTATTGTAAAATTATCCATTATAGCAGGCGTTCGGGCATTCAAGCGTAATCCTGCGAAAAACAGAAACAAGAGGGCGTATTTCATAAAAAGACCTTCGGTTTTAGTGTTCAAATAAGAACTGATTCAATGTATGAATGATTCCGATAAAAATATATATTCACTTGTGTCCGGCTTCGAGTCGTTCCATAGGTCACATAGTGATGCCTATGGCAAACTTCTATGGAGGACTCTACATTGAAATACTTTCTATCATTCATCATACTCAAGATATTCGATTGAAGGAACATCTATCGATGGGAACTCGTGCAGCGGCGGGATTTGTTGAAGGTTATCTATAACAGGAGATTGATATGCGAAAATTAAGCGCTTTTATATTTACATCATTGAACGGCTTCTTTGAAGCTTCAAAAGGGGATATAAGCTGGCATAAGCATGGTGAAGAGGAAAACAGCTATGCTGTTGAAAGTCTCAAAGCCGGGAACACGCTTCTGTTCGGAAGCAAAACATATCAAATGATGGCAAGTTATTGGCCGACGCCGATTGCGATCAAGAACGATCCGATTGTTGCCAATGGAATAAACAAGGCAGATAAAATTGTCTTTTCAAGGACGCTCAAAAAAGCCGGGTGGAATAATACGAGGATTATTAAAGCCAATATCGTGGAAGAAGTAAAGAAGCTGAAAAAAACATCCGGGAGCGATATGACGCTCATGGGCAGCGGCAGCATCTTAACCCGGTTTGCAGAACAGGGTTTGATCGATGAATATCAGATCATGCTGGATCCTGTCGTTATTGGTAAAGGCACAACGATATTCAAAGACATCAAGCACAAACTGGATCTGAAACTTATAACGACACGAACGTTCAGGAGCGGTGTTGTGCTTCTTTCCTACGGACCGCTGGAAAAATAAATATTAAAGAAACGTAACTATCCAGCGTATTTTGGAATAAATGCTTTTTTGCTNNCTCAGTTTTAAATCCCCCTTTATTCCTCTTTGCAAAGGGGGAAGCGCTTTTTGCAGGGGGATTTTAATAATAAATTTACTGCTGAATAATTACAAAGAAACAATATCTCCCCTCGCAGCGGAGACTAATAGGGATTTTAAGAGTTCAAATAAATCCCCATAAAATTATCTGCAAAAATATTTTCTCATAAACTTTCGCCCATGTCTACAAAAAATCTTCGGCGTCTTACAAAGGGAACGGCTCTTTTTTTCAATGGGAATTCGACCTTGACAAGATTTGAACACTGATTTTTTGCCGATATGTTTTGCAACAAACCGTGCCTCTTCCTAATCCTATAAGGATCGAATCTTATCCGGAAGCGCCATTTTTATCGTGACAGAATGTTCGATCTGTTCGGAACCAAAGAATATTTCATGGCGTTCCATACTCAGATAGAGGAGATCATTCAATGGAACAAACAACTGTAAGCGATATCGTTGCAAAGGATTTCCGTGCTGCAGCGATTTTCGATAAACATTTAATAGATTTTTGCTGCCATGGCAAAGTTTCTCTCGAAGAAGCCTGCAAAAAAAGCGGAGTAACGGTGGACAAAATTCAATCGGAACTTGCACTCATTTCTGCTGCTGATAAAAACACGAATGAGTCGTACGATACATGGGAACTTGACAGGCTGTCCGAGTATATTCTCCAAACTCATCACCGATATATAAAGGAAGCTGTTCCCGTTATAACAGCTCACTGCGAGAAAGTGGTGTTCAAGCATGGGGCGCGGCATCCTGAAGTGATTCAGGTAAAGGAATTGTTTCAGGAATTAAGCGAGGATCTGACACGCCATATGACAAAGGAAGAGACGGTTCTTTTCCCCTATATTAAAGTACTGGCACAATCTCACCGCGAAGGAAAACCGGTACCAATACCTCCGTTTGGAACCATACAGAATCCGATTCGTATGATGGAAAGCGAACATGAAAATGCCGGGAATAGTCTGCAGGCTATGAGGTTGGTTTCCGGCAATTTTATGCTGCCGCCCGACGCATGTGCGACGTTCGGCGTTACGTACCAGGAACTCCAGCGTTTCGAGTCCGATCTGCATAAGCATATCCATCTGGAAAACAATATCCTCTTTCCAAAAGCGATTGAGCTGGAGAGAAAATTATTGTAATCCAAAATAGTTCTCTCCTTGCTATTCTTCCCGCCTCTTCGTATTATTTTTCATATTAGATGATTGTTATTTCCGCCCCTTCGGGGAATTTTCCGCGGTCGACGCCCGCGGCTGCAGAAAGAATATTATGACATCACTTGAAAAGAAAATTGTTCTTATCACGGGCGCAAGCAGCGGGATCGGCCGGTCTTGCGCGGAAGTGTTTGCCGAAGCGGGAGCGAATCTCATTCTGCTTGCACGAAGGAATGACCGGCTGACAACGCTGGTGTCGGAACTCACGAAAAAATATGGAATTCTCACACTTGCGGATAAGCTGGATGTTCGCTATCAGGCTTCCATAGCGCAGTTCTTCGAGAATCTTCCTGTCGAGTGGCGCGATATAGATATTTTAATCAATAATGCCGGACTCAGCCGCGGCTTAGATAAATTGTATCAAGGAAACCTGCGGGACTGGGAAGAAATGATCGACACGAACATTAAAGGATTGCTCTACATGAGCAGGTCGGTAATTCCCGGCATGGTGGAACGCAAAAAAGGAATGGTCGTCAATATCGGTTCGATTGCAGGACATGAGGTCTATCCGAACGGAAACGTCTATTGTGCCACCAAACATGCAGTCGATGCTTTGACCAGGGGTATGCGCATGGATCTTGTGGACACACCTGTGCGCGTCTGTACGGTGGATCCTGGATTAGTGGAGACGGAATTCAGCAAAGTTCGCTTCCATGGAGATGATGCGAGGGCAAAAATAGTTTATCAGGGTATGACGCCGCTCTCACCGGATGATGTCGCGGACGCTGTTCTGTTTGCGGCAACGCGTCCGCCGCATGTCCAAATTGCGGAAATAATCATCATGCCGGCCATGCAGGCATCGGCGACGCTGGTGCATAGAAAAGGGATTTAATTCGTAGTTCGTAGTTTTTGGTTGAATATGGTGCTGAAGTGCTGCTGTGCTGAAGTGCTGCTGTGCGGAGGTGCTGCTGTGCGGAGGTGTTGCGGTGCTGCGGTATTGCCGTTAAAAAGTTATTAGGTTAGTCTGCTAATCTGTTTATTAGTTACTGGTCTCTTCCCAACTTGAATCCCGCTGTCGCGGGATAACATTTTCAGGCCCGCCTGCGTGACTGCGTCAGCAGTCGGGCA
>PMML01000120.1:0-14169 GCA_003162695.1 Ignavibacteriota bacterium
TACTTAAAGAACTAAACACTGAAATCACAAGGTGTATAGATGGGTACGAATTTGGTGGAACAACAGCGGGACAGAAGGCGTTCTTTAAACGACTCGTGTGGCTTGAAAAAGAACGTGAAAGAATTCATAAAGTTGAAGCGAAAAAGCGTGTTTTTCGCAAATGAAGAAACATCAAGCAAAGGAATTGAAACCGACGCCCCCCATATCGTAATTTAAAAGTATGAAAGAATCGATATATCTCGAGACAACGATTATCAGTTACTATTCTTCCCGACCTAATCGGGATATTGTAATAGCTGGTCATCAACAAATTACAAAGGATTTTGTCGACAAATCAGCACTTCGATATGATATATTCGTTTCAGAATTAGTAATTGAAGAATGCAAGAGTGGAGATAAAGAAGCTGCGATTTTGAGGCTTGAGTTATTAAAAACCTTTAATCTACTTGAATTAAATGATGCAGCTCTCTCTTTGGCAAAATCATTAGTATCCAGTAAAATTGTTCCAAACCAATATGCGGAAGATGCCCTGCACATTGCATTGGCAACAATACACGGAATGGATTATCTAGTCACTTGGAATTGTAAACACATTGCAAACGCACATATTCGGAACAAATTGGAAAAAGCCATTCGAAAGAATGGCTATATTTTACCGGTTATTTGTACACCAGAAGAATTAATGGGGTAAATCATATGAAAGACCCAATTGTTGAGGAAGTCAGAAAAGTCAGACAAGACCACGCTGCAAAATTCGACTTCGATTTAAATAAAATCTATATGGATTTAAAGCAACGAGAAATTCGGTCGGGAATTAAAGTCGTATCTCGACAACCAAAACTACAATTAAAGAAGACTGCATGATATTTTTGATTTTTCGACAACGAGATCGTCACACGAATTCCCCGATTCGATATAAAGCTTCCGATTTATTTTTTTTGTCAATTAATGATTATTTTCTGTCCTCTGACAATATGATTGCCGAACAATGCTTTTTCGTAGCATTTTAATAAAGGCAAGACATCCGACATCATGCGATTAGATAAACAGCAACGCCCTTACAACCAGAAAATTGCACGCCGAAAACGCGAAGCGCGTTTCGGGTGAATTTTATCGTTGACAATTCTGTTTTAAGAGGCGACAATCTGGTTAACAATCGATGATATTTATGCTTGCGATATGATACCCTACCCTAACGAAACGATAAATAAACCTGTTCTTTTGAAACGGTCTCTGAGGACCTAAAATATGGATACGGCAAAACGATCTCCGAACCTCCGTCGCCCAATCATCCGCTTTTTCAATGCAGCCGTTCTTGCGGTATTGATAGTAACGTGTAAATTCCCTAGCGAGGAGCAGGCCAAGAGCATCTTGTTCTGCTGTGCGGTTCCCGATCACGCGCTTCCCCAACCCTCCGGAGAGTTTTCCATGAGCACCTATATCACGACGGTTTACGGCGATAAACTCTTTTGCTTCAACCATAATTATTTCTGTTCTTCCGGAGACGCAATTTCCTGGGATACTATTTACTCCTATGGCGATATCGATCCGGAAAACGTCCTTACATTCAAGGATTCCCTATGGATTCTCAATCACGGCGGCGCCATGTTGTACGCCTCGATGGACGGCAGGAACTGGAACGGACGCAGCGTTCCGTTCGGAACCCGCATCGGCGCGGGTTTTGTGGTTCATGGGGAAAAACTATTACTCATCGGGGGTTCTCTTATAGACAGCAGTAACATCAGTAGAGGGGCACAAAACGACGTTTGGTCCTCCGGCGACGGCAGCCACTGGGAGCGCATCTGCGCATCCGCACCGTTCGCTCCCCGCACCGACTTCGGCGTTGCCTCCTTCGATGGCAAGGTATGGGTCGTCGGAGGATACATCACGACTAATACCATCAATGACGTTTGGTGCAGCGAAGACGGGGCGCAATGGCAGAATATTGCCGCTCATGCCGCATTTTCAGCGCGCAGCAATGCACCTCTGGTGTGCTACCACGGCCGACTCTGGCTTTTCGGCGGGGAATCGACGAATGAGTCGAGTGGCAATGAAGTATGGTCCACACTCGATGGAGGCCAATGGCGATTCGAGGGAAAAGCGAATTACAGCGAAAGAAGAAATGCGGCCGTGGAAGTATTTGGCGACAGGATTTGGGTATTCGGGGGCAGAAATAACTACAGTCAATTGATCAACGATACCTGGTTCCATGATGATGCAATTACCACGTGCAAGTGATCCATTGACGGCGTGAAGGGAAAGCGGGTAGAAAAATGGTCGGAAAAACACTTTTACCACGTTCGGTTTCAATGCTGTCGAATAATCGTTTGCGTCAAAGGTCATACGGGGCAGCAGCGCTGCTCCTTTTCATTGGTACCGCGCTAACGGCACCGAACGACGGCTGGACCCTCCGTTTTCCATTGCCCGATTATCCATGGCATGCTCTTGCCGGTTCCCTGGGTGATTATTTTGCGGTTGGAGGCAGCGGCGCCATGATCACAACCCCGGACGGCAAAACATGGACGCTCCGCAATTCGGGCACGACCGAAAATCTGCTGGCTGCGGCTTCAAACGGAGCGGTTCGCATCGCAGTTGGCGAGCAGGGGACGATCGTGTCATCTCCCGACGGAGTTACGTGGACAAAACAGCAGTCGGGAACGACGCGCCACCTTTATAGCATCGTTTGGAACGGAAGGGGCTTTTGGGCCGTTGGTGAAGGGGGAACGGTTGTTTCCTCCGTTGACGGAATAACGTGGGTCGCAAAATATTCCGGCTTTCCCCAAAATCTGCGGGGTCTCGTATGGACAGGTGAGCGATTCATCGCGGTCGGAGACAGCGGATTGATATTCTCGTCGCAGGACGGGGCGGCATGGGTTGCAAAGCATTCAGGGGCAACGACAGGGCTCCTGAATGCCGCATGGACTGGAAACAAGCTCATTGCGGTCGGCTATAGCGGAGGCATCGTAATGTCCTCGGATCTGGATTCCTGGGTCGCTAAAAAATTGCCGGTTCTCGCAAACTGGACGAACGTCATTGCGGCTGGCGGCCGCCTGGTGATAATCGGCGACAATGGATTCACGGCGACCTCAAGCGACGGAGAAATATGGGAGACTCATCAAGCCGGTTTGTTTCAATTCAATGCGATTGGATATATCGATTCCCAGTTTGTTCTACTCGGAGAGGACGGATATATTTGTGCCACAACGGACTTTAAGAGTTTCAGTGAGATTTCGTCCCATGGCAGCACGCTGCGGACCCTTAATGACATGGTTTTTACCGGAAAACGTTTCGTGGCAGTCGGGGAATACGGCACGATTATGCAGTCGGAGGACGGCGGTTCTTGGGCGCTCTGCGATTCAATAACAACGGAAGGAATTTATTCCGTCGCATGGTCCGGAAAGAATCTCGTTGCGGGCGCTCAAAGCTGTGTTTTAACATCGAATGACGGTATTGCATGGAAAAAAATTCCCATGGGTTCCAACAGCATTTCCAGAGTAGTTTGGACCGGCAAAGAATTTTACGCGCTGCAGGGCGGAATAAAAGTGCTCTCTTCCCCGGAGGGCGAGGAATGGACGCCGAAATCCGAACTTGTAGGTTACTTCAAAGGCATTGCATGGACGGGCAGGCAATTTCTCGCGTACGGATTCGGAGGAACGCTGCAAACATCCCTCGACGGCGCCATTTGGACACAACAAAACTCAGGGACCACTGCAGTTTTGAACAATGCATGCGGGAGAGGCGACCAGACGGTGGTTGTGGGCAATGCAGGCACCGTTCTTTCATCGTCCGATTGCGTATCGTGGAATCCCTGCGTTGTCAATTTAACAAGAAGTGAAAGCTTTTCGGGACTGTTTCAAAGCAACGGCACGTTTTATGCCGTCGGCTCTGATGTAATTGCTTCCACGGACGGAATTTCATGGACTTCCCTGGGAAGGGGAAGTTCAGACACCTATTTATGCATGGCTGCATCGGATACGCGGTTGGTTATAGGCGGAGCGGGATGTCGCATCATGTCCCGTGAATTCTCCGCCGCAACCCTGCCACGTCCTTCGTCGCAAGGCCCTTCGGCGCCTCTGATACGACAGCGGAGCGGAAACGCCGTAATGATCGAGGGGCTCGGCCGTGGGCGGCCGGTTGTCGTCACGCTATGGACACCGGACGGCCGCAAGGCGGCTTCGCATCGAATCACCTCCGCCGCGGATGACGCCGTCTTTATTCCCGACGTCGCGAAAGGCATCTATTTTCTCCGGATAACGCGCGGTGCTTCGATCATATCGTCAGCGCCGTTTCTGCGCATGAAATAGCCTCAGCCGAGTTCAAATGACGGATGGCGAGCGTTTATATAGAAGCCTTTATGCACAGGTCTATTCAAAAAAGTTGCAGTCGAGTAGTGGGCCTGCATTCGCAATCGGCAAATCCCCTTGTTCTTGTTTTGGGCCTCCAAAAGCGGGTTCCGGTTGTCCGGGAATAACCCAAAGCTAAATAATCTTCTGCGACACCTCTTTGAATCTTCTTTTTGTTCCGAATTATATTATTAGGAACTATTCGGTCAAATTATAATCAAAGGTCATTCATGAATATCAAAGAATACTTGTTGTCTCCCGAATCTCCACGTCTTGAGTTCAAGGAACAATTGCCCTCCAATGATAAGCTTGCCGCCTTGATATGCTCATTTGCAAACAGCCTCGGCGGCGACTTGATAATTGGGATTGAAGATGAGACACATCGTCTGGTTGGAGTACAAGAATCTGAAGTTCTGGCAATATGAACTTGCCAAATACAATCTTCCTAATGCAAGGATAGAACAAAAAGGCTTTTTTATACAAGTGACCTCGCCTTGGCGTTGGCCGAAAAATCTTTCTGATCGGGAAATGGCAATTGTTCAGGAAGTCGCTGCAAAAGGATCAATATCTTCTGAATCAATAGCCATCATGTTTAAAATTACCGATCGTGCAGCAAGAAAGGTTTTGAGCCAAATTGTTAAAAAAGATTTGCTGGTTAAAATTGGAAACACAAAAGGAACCGAATATCGACTGAAATAGCAGCAAATATTAAAGTTAGAAAACTTTTGTGAAACATCTGATACAGCATTGCAACATTGCTGTAATGCTTTTAATTTTTCAAGGGACAGATTTCTGTGATACCTTTCCCTAACCAGATAATCAGGAACTATTCATTATTATTGGCCTTAGTCGTGATTCTGGCAATTTCATGTGCGCATAGGGTCGTAGCCCCAACGAATCATCCTCCTCATCTTGAAGAAATGGTTTTGATACATGCCTCCGGCCAATCATTTTTGCAAGGATCCAACGATACTCTGGCAAAAAGCGATGAAAAACCGGCATTTAAAGTAACCTTTACATATGATTTTTATATGGATACCATAGAGGTAACACAGGAACTTTACCAAAAGGTCACCGCCAAAATAATCTCAGATTCCGCGGCTAATTTCTGTCCTAACTGTCCCGTGTATTCGGTCACATGGTTTGATGCACTGCTCTTTTGCAATAAAAGAAGCAAATTGCGCGGTCTGGACACCGTATATTCTTTTTCAAGCATCGATAGTACTCAAAGCGGGAGAGTATACAGCCTTGAAAATCTAAGAATTAATTACAATAAGCTAGGGTATCGCCTGCCAACCGAATCGGAATGGGAATACTGCGCGAAAGTCGGCGCGTTGCCGGAATTCTCAGGGAATTCGCTATCGGATTCCACGGCGGTTAAATATGCCTGGTATAATGCCAACTCCGGCGGCAGCCCGCATCCAGGAGCGCAGCTTCAGCCGAACCGATGCGGAATATATGATTTGGCCGGCAATATTCTGGAATGGACGAATGACGCGAAAGGGCCTTATCCCAATGTTCCGGTAAATGATCCACTTGGGGCATTTGCTCTTGAAGATTGCGAAAGAGTGGTAAAAGGAGGGGCATATTCGCAAAGTATTCTTAACCTATTGCCTATAAATAGGTCGGATGCATATCCTGTATTGCCAAGCGCGGCGCTTCAGTATTTGGGATTCAGGTGTGTTGTCGGAGAAATCAATAATGGCAGTTATTATGATCGAGATGGCGGCGCTATTTCTAATCCGACTTTCTATGTCACCAAGTCTAATTTTCAAAATCTGGTCGGATCTTCACATGTTAAAGTAGCCTTTGTAGACATAGAGGGGGCCCAAAGGATTTTAACGTATATCGACTTTATTAGCAATAATTTTCATGTGTACCGGTATTCCGGCAATACGGATGTCCATGCACCGATGATATCTCCTAATGGAGAGTGGGTCGCATTTTGTACAGGAGATATGGGAGGCCAAGGGGGATCATCCGTTTCCATTCAAAGACTCGATTCACTCGGTTCAGGTTTCACTCAGCTATCGGACAAAAACGCGTTCTTTCCGCGATGGTGGGTAGATCCAATATTAAAGGACACGTTTATTGTCTACGCATCATCGGCAATTTTTAATACCAGCCTCCTCTGGAATTCCACTAAAACTTTTATTCAGAAAATCTCCGGAGGAAAACCCATTGGAGACCCTAGTTCAATAGCAAATAATGGCAGCTATTATGGAGGATTGTCTTATTCCGGCAAATACCTTGCCACGGGGTATCCCCGATTGCTTGTTCAAGACCTTCAACTTGGAACGGTTCAACAACTTTTCCTGGGGCCGCAAAATGGGAAGGGGCCTGGAGATACTTCACAGGTTTGTAATGTATCCATTACTCCGGATTCCGCCAATGAAAGCAGGGTGATATTCCTTGATTTCGGATGTAATAAGGGAAGCACGGTTGTCGGAGCCACGTATGGAGTTCACCAGATATTATTTATGAGTGATTATTCTGGAAAAGTGCTCAACTGGTTTTGGTGTCCCACTTCAGAAAGCAGTTGGGACCACCCAAAATGGTCGAACAATTATAGATTCGCCATTGCCATCGGAGTGGGTGCTGATGGAAGCCATCATTCGATATATGTAGTCGATCTTTTAAAGAATGCAAGCAATGAGATCCTTTCAGGCCAAAATATGCAACAACCATGTTTGTGGATGGATAAAGGTGATTTTTCCCTTCCACCCGGTGGAATTTGCCTTGACAGTATAGGGCGATACAACGATCCGCCTACTACGTTCGGGCAGGCTGAATTGGCTCAAAAGTTTTATTTGTTCTGGCACTCCTACGATTCAATTGAAATCGCTTTTACCGGGAGTTCCATGGTTCGCTATGGTATTGATCCCGTTGAAATCAAGAATTACATATCTTTAAATATGGGGGTTGGCGGAGGAGATTTCCTATGCGCAAGGAGCCTTATTGAAAATTATATATTAACCAATTGCAAAAAGATAAAGCTTATAGCAGTTAGCTTGGATATGGGTTGGTTGGCAAATCCCGATGCTGATTTTTCATGGAAAGAATGCCCATCGCAAAGTGTTGGTTACAACTATGATTCGAATCATCAATTCTGGCAAAGTGGGTTGCCAAACGGATTTGTCGATTTCGTCGGAGAAAGTGATGGTACATTCAATAAATCCGGCTATAATGCAGCTCAATCAAACGGCTGGGGCGACAATCCTCCCACTGTTCTCGGACGAACGGATTGGGACTGCCAGGATAGCAATTTTGTCAAGAACATGAGCCACATTTCCGAATTTATAAATGAATTGGCGCTGAGGGGCATTTATGTACTTTTTGTCAATTTTCCCGTCAGCCCAAATTACAGGGGTACGTCCAGTTACTCTACCTGGGGACCTTCCTGGATAACGGCCGCCGCAATTCTTGATCAGGTTCGCGCTCTTGAGTCCCAATATTCAAACTTTCATTTCTATGATGCCAATTTAAACGGAAATCATGATTATACGCAGGCTGAATTTTATGATGAAAATCACCTAAGCGGGGCCGGAGCCACTAAATTAACAGGAAGGCTCAATAGCGTAATTGATTCTATTTTAAATCAAAAATGAAAATAAGGGACTCTTCACGTGTTTTTGGATTCCTATTTTATGATGCCTACAATCACGACAATCATGATTATACCGATGCGGATACCGAAGACGACCCGCCGGCTGGCATAAAAAAAATCGCCCCATTTTTATTCATAAAAGAACCAGGAGCCATGACTAAGTACTAGCGATGATGAGCTACTACGATGGCATGGAAATATAAAGGGACGGTGCTCAGTTAATCAATTAAAAACGATTTTTATTTTCAGTTGCTTCGATTGCTAAATCACGAAGAAAAATATTTTGCAAAACATGTATAAATAGTATAGAATAGATATGGTAGTTGCCTGTGATTAGGTCCATGTATGTTTTTAGCAATGTATCAGACGTACTTTGACTGAAGTTTAATCACTTTCCGGAGACGGTTAAGCGTAGAAAAAAGAAAGACCGACAATGGCGTCAATGGTGATGGGAAAATCCGGTTTCCGCTCAGTATCGATGCTCGCCGCGGCTCTGCCCGTATTGTTTTTTAACGATTGCAGCCAGTCAATCACTACGCCGAAAACCGGGAACACGTCTCTGAAAATATCCACGGGCGATGTTGTCGCGGTAACGACCCGNNCCGACGCGGCGGGCGGGAATATTACGGTTTCCAAACCGGGCGACCCGCTTGATGGAATGATAATCGCCATTCCGGACAGCGCCTACGCGGCCCCGAAGACATTCACCGTCTCGTATCAGCCCATTCAAAGCCATACGTTCGGGTCCGATTTCAACCCGGTTTCCCCCCTGATACTTATCGGCAACGGCGGCGGCTATGCCGGGGACCTTTTGACCCTTAAAATTCCCTGTAAAATCCCGAACGGGTATTTTGCCATGGGCTTCTTTTACAACGAAACGAGCGGCGAACTCGAAGGGATACCCGTAGTGAATGAAGACAGCGCCTCCGTAACCCTGGTCACGCGCCATCTTTCCAATTCCATAGTAGCGGATGCCGGCGGATTATCCAAACAGGCAAAATCCGCCGGGTTGACGGACGATATTGCAAAGATCGTTATTTCCTCGATAGACGCCAAACTTCTCGAAACCACCATACCAACCGATTTTACTATCGGGCATGATGACTGGGAATTCCCGAATTACGGGACCTATATCACGCCCGGCGGAAGCTGCGCTGGGCAGAGCCTGACCGCCATGTGGTATTTCCAGTTCCATAAAACGGCCGGCGACCAGCTTTTCAACAAATACGATTCAGTCCATGCCACCGACATGTGGATGGACAATCCGATAGGATACCGGTTCACCGCGGTCACTCAATGCGACTACCAAAAGCAGTTCAACGATCCGCAAAAGGGGCAAAAAGTTTTTCTGACTTATTTTAACGCTCTGGCGCAACGATGGGACAACATCTTCCGCGCCTTTGCCTACAGCATGAAACTGACGGGACAGCCGCAGTATATCGCCGTGCGCAACGGCAAGACCTCCCATGCGATGATCGCCTACCGGGTGATGAATGTCGGCGCCAACCACATTTTATTCCCCTGCGACCCCAATTATCCCGGCCAGAGCTCCCGCGCCATCCTTTTCGACCCGACCACGGTCTCGTTCAAGCCGTACCTGGCAGGGGTGACCGCGAGCGCGCCCACGCAAACCTACACCGAAATTTATTATTGCGCGAAAACCGCGATCGTCGATTACGCGACACTGGCGAGCCGGTGGAACGAAGTGCAAAACGGGACCATCGGAAACGCGCAGTTCCCTCCGGTAAAAATACAGGACGTTACCGGCGCCGCGGCAACGGATTTGACGGACGGGTACGTTTCAAAATCGGACACGCTGGCGATGTCCGTGACGTGCCCGACGTGCGACGATCCCGCCGACGTGTACTTCAAGGTATACAATAGAAGCGGCGTCAAAATAGACACAATTATTAACAGTAAACATTATTTCGTGCTGTCGCCCGGCGACAACGAAATCGGGGTCTATACCTATACCCTGCCTCTCATGGATTGCGCGGGTGAGGCGGTCGATCCCGACATACTCGGGACCGACCTGTTCCGGTGGCTCGATTTTAAATGGCTCAGGGTTTCGTACCAGTCCGTACGGGTTTCCATCAACCCGCCGGCTACGAAAGGAGAGCCTAACGCTGAATACGCTTATACGGCGACGGTAAGTCCTGTCCAGAAAACGGCGACATACGTATGGAATTTCGGAGACGGGACCGCGGACGTCACCAAAACCAACGACACCGGCGCCACCCACACGTTTACAAAAAGTGGAACATACGCGATTTCGTTGACAGTGTATAATTCCTCGAACCAAAAACTGGGCCAAGCCGCCGCGTCCGCCGCCATCGCATCCGCGACCCCCCCAACGGGCGATCCCGCAATAACATCCATCACGCCGGACAGCGCCATCGCCGAAGCGACAATCACCATTCACGGCAATAATTTCGGTCCCGCGCAGGCCAGCGGCTGGGTGAGCGCCGGCTATCTCGATTCCATGCCGATCGTTTCCTGGTCCGACAGCCAGATTATTGCAACAATTCCTCTCAAGGAATCGGGAAACATTTTCATTGCCGTCAATAGAAAACAACCCGGCGATTCGTGGACTCATACCACCAAAAGCGTCCAATACAACGTGTATCCGGATATATTCGTTACCATCAAAAGGGCCACCATGCTGTCTGTCACGGTCGTGGGCAACCTCAAGCAAATTCCGCCTAACGACACTTTGACCCGGTATATTCAAGTTGATTTTGGGACATTTGACCGCACAAAACCGATCACATGGAGCGGCTCGTCGCTGCAATTGACCAGAAGGGATTATTTCGATTCAACGCCTGGCGCCGAAATATATACGGATTGGACCATTGCGCTGAACGTCGGCGGAGCAGGCGCAACATTAAGCGGGACTATCCAGTCCCATTCCATACACAATAACGTGGACACCACGGCCCAGGACTACATTGAAATGACGTTCAGCGGCATGAAACTTTACAAGTTCGACAAGGACTTCGTCACCTATTCCGCCTCCACGGCCGAAGCGAAATCGTGCGTCTCGTACCTCAAAGACTGGGAATGGTACATGAAATACGAAGGGTTCGACACCCTGAGCGCTTGCGCCATTTCGATTTACCGCTGAGGCCCCTGCTCGCGGCAATCCAACCAACCCACGCAAATTCTGGAAATCCCGGTCAGAGGTGCTTGAACTTTTCCTTCTCGTCGTAGAGTTGGCCGATACGCACCGAGAGATTGTCGTTGACAACCGTTATTTCGCCCTTCGCAAGCATCTTTTTTCCGATGAAGATATCAACCGGCTCTCCCGCCATGCGGTTAAGCTGCACAAGGCCCCCTTTTTTTAATGCCAGCAATTCACGGATTGTCATGCGGGTCTGACCGAGCTGTACGGAGATCGGGACGTTTATATCGAGCAGCATAGATATTGTGTTTGCCATGTCGGTACACCCTTTAAATGTGAAGTCCTCTTCTTTATTATCGGAAATATGACAGAGAATCTTTAAATACATCGTGCATGAGCATGCCTGCGCCGAAAAGTAATGCCAGAATGACGATCATTACCATGAGAAAAATGAGCGGCAGCAGGATTATCATGAATGCCTTGAACATGCTTATTTTGTGGACCTTATTGAAACCCACGGCAAGAAGATATAAAGACCAGAGCGAAGAGATGACGCCGCCGAATACGGGAATAAGGTCGAAAATCGCCGTGCTTTGTGAATAACAGACGATCCTTATTGTTGCGGCAGTATTCTGTTTATTGCCGCGGGTAAGGTAAAGAAGGCCGTGAAAATAGAGGGCGGAAAAGAACACCTTGACTGCTACGATCAGCGGCGTGAATATCAGACCGGCCACCGAAATGGCGCTTTTGACCGGGTAGTCGTCAATCCACGGAAGAAAATCGAGCAGAGGACCGATAAGAAGGTAGGTCCATACGAAATTGAAAACGGAGCCTATCGAACCCAGAATAAGTGCATACAGTATGGCTTTGGATGTATTGTGCGAGATTGATAGTTTATTAAAAAAACCCCCAGGGTTTAAAAGACACGTTCTCAGGGTCGAAACGAGGGCGCGGGAAATGCCAATTCCTTCCAGATTTTCCCAAGGTATCATGTCCGGGATAAGCACGGGCCCTTCCTCATTGAGGAACGGGTGGTTGCATACCGCGCAGAACCGCGCATTTTCCGGCGACATCACCGGGCTGTGGCATGTAGGGCATACGATCATAAATATTCCGGCGTCATTGTTTTATAAGTCACTTTCAGGGACGGCGATGTTTTCCTTTTCCGGGGTAATTACTTTGTCAAGGAACCGGTCGAGCGTATGGAGAACGAAACGGAGATCGAGGTTCCTTCGTTCAAGAAACAGCATATCGTTTTCTTCAAGTTCCTGCAAGGCTTTTTTAGGCGGCAGCGAATTAAGGAGAAAAATCTTAAGTATAGAAGGACCGTCCGATTTTTCTTTCCCGTCTTCGTAGAACATGATGTCCATCGGTAACCCTTTTTCGGGGATAAATATGACCACGCGCGCCTGCCGGTATAGATCGGGGACGAATTGGGTGGTTGTTTTTACCGTAAACCCGTTGTTGCGCAGCGCGACCACCAGGGGATGGAACGCTATTTTTTGGTTGTAAACGACTATGATGTCCGCATTCGGTGAACCGCTGCGGACTTTGCCGATTGCGATGTTCTTCGGGGAAAGGTTCAGGTATTTGCAGAATATCCACAGGTCGTGGAACACGGAACCGAAGAAGTTTTCGCCGGGGCCCGCGGGGATTTTAAGGTCTTTTAGGATCGGCGCCGGTATTTCTTCGCATATTTCGTCGCAACTGTGTCCGAGGTACAGGGCCTTTCCCAGAATGTTCGCCACGTACACGGATTCCTGGATGATCCGGTCGAAGGGGGTCGGCGTGGTGGAAATCATGTCGGGATCATGGTGATAGAGTATCGCCAGGGATATTGACGAAGGGAAATTCCATTTCGTCGTAAGGTAATGCCCCAGCATTGCGTGGGAAAAGCCCATGAGGCGTTCTTCCGTTTTGAAAAAGGAGCACACGTTGCTGGTGGTCTCTTCGAGCAATCGGGGGAACACGGTCTTGAAATTATTGTCGACCGGTATCTTGCCGAGGTCGTGGATGAGCCCCGCGATGAAGGCAAGCTCGGGTTTATGATGACCGCCGTGGGAACAGAGTTTTTCGGCAATGAGGCCGGTTGCCAGGGAATGGAGCCAGAATTCTTCACGGCGGAACCCGTAGTTTCTGTGCGATTCAGGAGACAAATCGATCAGCGCAAGACACGCCAGAAGATTGTTTGTTTCCCTGTACCCGAGCCTCACGACCGCTTCACGGACCTCGGTGACCCTGCTCCCGCGCTTGGCATAGTAAACGGCATTGGCGACTTTTAAAAGCGCCGTTGACGCCCCGAGGTCCGTTTCGATGCATTGTGCCAGTTCGGTTGAGCAGCTCGCGTCGGAGCCGATGATGTCGAGCGCTTTGATGACCGTAAAGGGAAACGCCCACTGTTTATGGATAACGCTTTCGATTGCGCGCAGCTTTGTTTCAACCGGGACCAGGAGGTCAAAGAGTTGCGGCACAACGACAGTTTCGGCCGTGTGCAGGTCGATTTCCTGCTTGACAAGAGAAATGGCCAGCTGTTTATTGTGCGCAAGGATGGATTCGACTTTTTTCAGGAGGTCGGCAAAATTGAAGGGGTATTCAAGGACGTCTATGGCGGTCTCTTCCGCGGGGTCTGTTTTGTTTTGCGCGGCCTCCTTCAAGGCGTCTTGGATTAAATGCCGGATTGTTTTTGGGATGATGACAAGGATGGGGATCTTTTTCGTGCGCGAAGATTTTTGCAGCCGATTGACGAGGAGCACGTCCTTCGAATTATTCGGGGTAATGTCGATGATCACCAGGTCCGGAAGAAACTGGTTGGCCTTGATCATGGCAAGGTACGAAGTGTTTGCCTGAAGTATCTGATAGTTGCATTGCATGAGCGCAACATTGAGGATATTGCCGATGCGCTCCCTGGTCGAAAAAAGCAGGATTACGGGTTTNNGCCGCCATGCAGCCGCTTGCCGCGGACGTTATGGCCTGGCGGAACAACGGGTCCTGAACATCGCCCGCGGCGAAAACCCCTTCTTTCGAGGTCTCGGTAGTCCCCGGTTTTGTGATAATGTAACCCGCCTCGTCGGTCGTTACTTGACCTTTAAGAAACGCGG
>PMML01000120.1:14226-83728 GCA_003162695.1 Ignavibacteriota bacterium
CACGGCGCTGTCTCCGCCGCCGATTACCGCCAGTGGCTTGTTGCGGAATAGCGGTAGCGCCCCGTCGCACACCGCGCAGGCCGATATGCCTTTTCCCCAGAACAGGCGTTCGGAAGCAAGCGGAAGCCTGCGGGCGGTCGCGCCGGTTGAAATGATGATGGAAAGCGCTTCATAGGAATCGCCATTTGAGGAAATGAGCTTGAACGGATAAGAACCAAGCGTCACCTCCTCGATGTCTTCCATGACCATGCGCGTCCCGAACCTGACAGCCTGCTCACGTATTTCGGCCATGAGTTTTTGACCGTCTATCCCTTCCTTGAATCCGGGAAAGTTTTCAACCAGCCCCGTTGTCATAAGCTGGCCGCCGGGGATGCCGCCTGTTTGAAATCCTTCGAAAAGTAAAGGGGAAAGATTGGCCCGTGATGCATAAATCGCCGCGGTGAGACCGCTCGGGCCTGAGCCGATGATAATTACTTTTTCCGGCATGTCTGTTTTCTTCTCCTTGCCTTGAATTAATCCCGCTTCGGGTGTATAATAAATACTATCACATACTATTGATAAAATACTATAACAAAAATAAGATAAGGTGATTCCCGTCGTTGGCTTTTTTTGGAGAATGATTTATCCGTCCGAAGGAAGGCCCTATGAATCCCCGCGAAATGTGTTGTACCCTCATGACCGTTTTTTGCGCGTCCGTGCTCCTGTATGTTGTAAGCGGCCAGGCGCAAACAGGTTACATTTCCGTCAAAGGCAGCGTGGTAAATGAAGTGNNAAGCAGGATTACGGGTTTTTCAAGGACATTTACGCCGGAGTCTGTTTGCTTGTCCATTGGGTGTTTATCAGCCTACTTTGATTGGTCCTGGAGCCACCATTCGGTTTCCAATGCCGCCATGCAGCCGCTTGCCGCTGAGGTTATGGCCTGGCGGAACCGAGGGTCCTGAACATCACCCGCTGCAAAAACCCCTGCTTTTGAGGTCTCGGTAGTCCCCGGTTTTGTGATAATGTAACCTGCCTCGTCGGTGGATACTTGACCTTTAAGAAACGCGGTGTTCGGCTTATGGCCGATGGCCTCGAAAGCGCCCGCCACTTCCAGGGTCGAGAGGTCGCCGGTCACGGTGTCTTTCATTTTGACCGCGGTAAGCGTTTTGTCCCCCAGGAATTCCTCCACGACCTTGTTCCATATAATTTCAATTTTCGGGTTCTTATGGGCCCGCTCGCGCAGAATTTTGCTTGCGCGCAGCTCGCCACGGCGATGGACCAGATATACCTTGGAGCCGAACTGCGCCAGGTGCGTGGCCTCTTCCACGGCGCTGTCTCCGCCGCCGACCACCAGTATATTCTTTCCTTCATACGATTCCGCTTCGATAAGCTGGTATGCGGTTTTCGGGAGTTCTTCTCCAATAATTCCGAGTTTCCTCGGGCTGCCGCGCCGGCCCAATGCCAGCACGACATTCTTTGCTGTGCACCCGGCTTCGCCGTACTTCACGCGAAATCCCTGAGGTATTTTTTCGATCAAATCTACTTTTGCATTTTCCTTGATGTTCAACGAGTAATTCTTTACGATTTGCATCCATATTTTTAAAAGCTCTTCTTTGGCAATTTCCGAAATGTTCAGTTTGCCGTACAGCGGCAATTCCACGGGCGATGTCAGGATGAGTTTTTGCCGCGGGTAATGCAGAATCGTGCCGCCGATAGACCCTTGCTCGAGGACGACATATCGCAGGCCGCTCTCTTTTGCGGCGAGCGATGCCGCGATCCCGGCCGGTCCGGCGCCGACGATAACGACATCGAACTCGCACTGCGTATTTCCGGCATTTCCCTGAACGATGTGCTGCAGAGCATGCATGGAATGGGCAACGGCATTTTTAATCAAACCGATGCCGCCAAGTTCGCCTACGATATAGAGTCCCGGCACATTCGTTTGATAGTGATCGTCATACCACGGAATTTCCTCTCCTTCTTTCGGCGTACCGAACCCCATGGTGATTGCTCCTACCGGGCAGACATCTTCGCAGAGGGCATGTCCAACGCATTTAATCCCGCTTACGATTGCCGCGCGTCCGCCCACGATGCCGAGCACCGACTCCGGACAAACCTTGACGCAGCTCCCGCATCCGATGCATTTGATGATATCGATGTGGGGATGCAGCGTGACCGGCGTCAGTATGCCGGCATGTAAACTCTTGTTAAGTTTTTCTTCGGATTCGCGTCTATGCTTTGCCGCGCGGATCCAATACGGCACGGCAAGCACTCCGAGGAGAATCAAAAAAATCGTCAGTGTATAAAGGGTCTCCATTAAAATCTCTCGCTCAGTTCAAGAAATATGGACGTCGATGAGGAACCTGGACCTTGAAGTCTATCAAAACTTCCGAACAGTGTCAATTGAGGCGCGAGCATCGCCATAAGGTCGAATCCGATTGTCGTCGATTCATTAGCCATATCGATTTGATCGTAAATCGAACGGTACTTCTGGAATCGAATTCCGCAATCGATCCCGATGATGGTGCGCTGAACTGCAGCTCCGTATCCTTGTGTGCGGGTTAATTCGGACTTGTTGAGAAAATAATTCAAGCGCATCATCACGCCGGTTCCTTCGATATCGGCGGCAAAAAAACCGGACGAATTGGAATAATCCCTGCCGAACTCTTCGTTTGAAGATCGTGCTGTGTAGGTATCGAAGAATCCGGCTCCTCTCCAGAGCGAAACATTGAGGTTGAGAGAAATACCCGACTGCAGCTGATTATCCAGCAACGAATCTGGAATGAGCCGGGTGAGAGCGCGGGTAAAGACAGGCCGGGAAGCATCTATCCCGATTCCTGCGGTGATGAAATCCGAGAACATATAGTTGAGGGAACAGTAAAACAATGAAAGCGCGGGAGGCCCGCTGTAATTTCCCTGAGAGGATGTGTGCATCTCTACTTCGGTATTGGCATAGAGGGAAAGACCGCCCGGGGAATACATATTGAATAAAGCAGAGACAGCCTCCTGTTCTATTCCGATTCCCGACCATACCCGCGCATACACGATGTCCGCCCGTGGTTTCCAGGAATCGGTTCCCTGGTATTGGGCGAAAAGTGTCAATTTTTTATTCTCTGTCGAAGGCATTTGGAGATAAGAGTCCGGTTGATATCCGATGGAAGCGCCGCCTGTCATATTGCCCCAGCGCCGTGCAATACTCACACCGTCAATATACCCGAGGTAGGAAGAAAAAGGTGAAAGTATTCTTCCAATGGAAAGAATGTTCGTCCGGTCGTCGTATTCCAGCGACATACGGTAGATACGCGAATCGTTGCTCGAACCGCCGCTGAAGAGTCCGTTGCTGCCGCGTGCGCTGTTCCGTAGGTTTCCGTACATCTCAAATTTTACCGGCGCATCGGACGCCTCGCTGTGCAGGTTGAGCGTAACTCCGCTTTGTTGGAAATCCTGCGGTGAATAATCGGAATAGAGCGCATTGTATTGAATGCTGATCCGGCCATTTATTTTCATAACCGGAGGTTTTTCCGGCGATTGCACAGGCGAAGAATTCGGCGGCTTGACCTCCTTTGCGGCGGAAGCCGATGTATCGTGCCTGACCGGAGGAAGAATCTCCTGTGTCGGCGGTGTTTGAAGAACTGCTTCGACTGAATCGCCGACACTGACTTGCTTCCTCATGTCGATGATCCGGCAGGCGGATGTCTTTGAACTCAGCGCGAATTCCTGCAGTACTGCAAGAGTATCTTTTCCCCGCAAAACTGCCATCCTCAAAGAATCGGAAACTCCGGCTTCTCTTCCTATGGAAGTATAGACGGATCCTGCTGCAATGTATATGACCTTGCCTGAAATGGTTCTGTCTTTTGCCGAAACAGCAAGAGCAAGGAACAGCAACGGGATCAATACTGCTTTTCTCAACGAAGTACCTTCATAATTGCAGCAGGTTTTATGGAAAATGACATTGAAAATAATTTGGTCAAAATAATTATTTATCCTCCTCCACCGCCCGTAGGATGACATTGATAACAATTCGTGCTGTTCCATACGTAGCCCGATACGCCGCTGTGCTGCGAATCCGTCTGAGTTTTTGTATGGCACCCTGTGCATTGGAAGACGGCATAATTCGCCGGATTCGTGTGACATGTAGAGCATACACCATTGGCGTTGCCGTGACCCGTCGGGAACCACGTATGGTTGAATACGGCGCCAGTCCATGCAGTTGTCGAATGGCAGGTCTCGCAAGTCGTCGGATACCCGGATGCCGCATGATTCGGATTTGTCGTGCCGTTATAATTCGTTGAATGGCAGGCGTAGCATCCGGTGTAGCTCAATTGATAATTTCCATTCGTATGACAGAGTGCGCACTGCAGCGTCGTATGTGCTCCCGTGAGCGGGAATCTTGTAGTCGTATGATCGAATGACGCGCCGGTCCAGTTTGTCGTCGAATGACAGGTCTCGCATGTTTTTGAGAACCCTCCTGTCGCATGGTTCGGATTTGTCGTGCCGTTGTAATCGACAGAATGACAGGTGTAGCATCCGGTGTAGCTCAATTGATAATTTCCATTCGTATGACAGAGTGCGCACTGCAGCGTCGTATGCGCTCCCGTGAGCGGGAATCTTGTATTCGTATGATCGAAAAACGCGCCGGTCCAGTTTGTCGTCGAGTGACAGGTCTCGCATGTTTTTGAGAACCCTCCTGTCGCATGATTCGGATTTGTCGTGCCGTTGTAATCGGCAGAATGACAGGTATAGCATCCGGTATAGCTCAATTGATAATTTCCATTCGTATGACAGAGCGCGCACTGCAGCGTCGTATGCGCTCCCGTGAGCGGGAATCTTGTAGTCGTATGATCGAAAGACGCGCCGTTCCAGTTTGTTGTCGAGTGACAGGTCTCGCATGTTTTTGAGAACCCCGACGATATATGGTTCGGATTTGCCGTGCCGTTGTAATCCACAGAATGACAGGTGTAGCATCCGGTGTAGCTCAATTGATAATTTCCGCCGGTATGGCAAAGCTGACATTGCAGCGTCGTGTGCGTTCCGGTGAGGGGAAAATTCGTATTATTATGATTGAAGGTTGCCGGCTGCCAGCCATTCATTCCGTGGCAGGTTAAACAATTTTTTGAAAAAACGCCCGCGGAATGATTCGGATTTGTTGCTCCATTGAAGTCCGTTTGATGGCAATCGATACAATTCTGATGCAGACCGGCATATTGATTATTAATATGGCATTGCTCGCAGATGACCGCCCGGTGCGCGCCGATTAAGGGAAACGCAGTATTGTCATGCGAAAACGTCGACGGCTTCCAAACATTTGTCGTGTGACAGTTCAGGCAGAGATGCGAAAATCCGCCGGCTGCATGATTTGGGCTTTGCACCGATTGATAGACTGCTGCATGGCATGCATAACAATCCTGCGGCGTGCCTATAAAAATATTATTCAGATGACACTGCAAACAGGGGACTGCCTGATGTGCGCCGGTTAACGGAAACACCGTCATCTGGTGGTTAAAATTTCCTCCCCATGTCGATGCATTGAACTGATGGCAGAGTATACAGTCTTTCGGGAAACCGGCTGCGATATGATTGGGACTCTGGGTATTCTGGAAATCCAGGTTATGGCATCCGAAGCAGGTCGTCGGTGTCCCCTTGTACATTTGACCGGCGTATTGAACATGACACGCTTGACATTCCGTTGTCGCGTGCCTGCCGAGAAGCGGAAAACGCGTCTGTTGATGACGCTGTACCATATCCTGTATGTGCCACGATTGGGTGGAATGACATCGGAGACATGCGGCGCCGAGATTACCTTTATGAACATCCGTATGACATGAATTGCATAATTTCCCGGCGCCTGCAAAAAACAATTTTTCATGGCAGCTTTTGCATTGAAGATTTTGATGCGCTCCGGTCAGTTCAAACCCGGTCGATGCATGGCTGAACTCTGCGTCCTTTCGCATTTTCCATGAATCCGTCGTATGGCACTTATCACATGCAATCTTGACATCTCCATGCGGAGAAGTTTGAGCATATACTGAATGAATGCCGATGCACAGCATTCCGAATATCAATATCGTTTTCATTGTCATATTTTTCCTTGATGGCACGACTCGCACTTCGAGGCGAGCGGTTTATAACGAATGAAAAGCTTTCCATCCTGCTGTTCCGGCGGATGGCAGGAAGAGCATCGGACTTTCGCGTGCGCACCTGTAAGAGGAAAAGAACTCCGGACATTATGATCGAAGATCAGGTCTTTCCAGCCGGTCGCTGCATGACAGCCGGAGCAGGCTTCTCCCCCCGCATCGGAAAATTGTCCCTTGTGCGGGTCTGCGTGGCAGCCGCTGCATGCGGTACTCGTTCCCTTGTACAGAGGGCTTGCAGAATCGGTTTTCTTCATATGACATTTGTCGCAGGCAGCGGATGCATGCTTTCCTGTCAATGGAAAATCCGTTTTACCATGATCAAATAGAACCTTCTTCCATACTTCAGTGGTATGGCATACATCACAGCTTCGTTCTTTCATCAAGGACGCAAAACGTCCTTCGTGTTTATCTTTGTGACAGCTTTCACACGCCGCTCGATCGAAGAGAAAAACAAGCTCTCTTTGTTTCAAATGGCATCCCCTGCAGGGAATAGCCGCATGCCCGCCGGTCAGTGGAAAACGCGAATGTTGATGCTGATCCGCCGTATAGGTGGATGGAACGTATGCCTCTTCATTATGGCATCGTGAACAATCATTCGCATATTCGATTCTGAACGCACCCTTGTGTGTATCCTCGTGGCAATCGGGGCATGCTTTCTTTAACATTCTAAATGATTGTGTGAACGATTGCTTACCCTTTGATCCGTGACATTTGCGGCATTCCACGAGAGAATGTTTTCCGCGCAGGGGAAATGAAGTAAGCGAATGATCGAATGTCTTTTCCGATACTGCTGTCCATTGCAGAGGAGTATGGCATGATGAACATGTTTTTTGTGAAAACGCAGATGTATGCGGGGATGTATGGCATGGGGAACAATCCTGAAACGGACTGGTTTTAAATTCCTGTTTTGCGATTCTGCCGCGCTGCTTCATGTCCGGATGGCACTTCGAACATGTCACGGATGAATGTTTCCCGATCAGTGAAAATGCCGTCCTGGAATGGTCAAAGCCAGCAACCACCGTCCAACCGTCGGCGGTGTGGCACGATTTGCAGGATTCGTTCGAAAGGCGCCGGCTGTGCGGCGATGGATGGCATGCAATGCAATCGTCGAATTTATTCAGGACAAATAAAAGAGGCTTTGTCCGGTCGTTCACCTGCATTGACGGATGGCATTGTGCACATGCAATGCCGTTATGCTTGCCGCTCAAAGGAAATTTTGTTTTCGAGTGAGCAAACAGGGCGGCAGGTTTCCACCCCCGCGCATCATGACAATTCCGGCAATCCGTACCGAGCGTTCCTGCATGTCTGTCCATATGGCAAACCGGGCATTGACCCTGGATTCCGAGATACGTCTGCCTCGGATATTCTTTAAGCGACTTCAGGACTGCGGCGTTCGTGATTTTATCCGCTGCATGGCATGAACCGCATTGTATCGAAGCATGTCTGTCTGTAAGCGTAAAGCCGGTGCCGGTATGATCAAATTTATTTTTATCGAAACGCGTAATTCCGGCTTCATAACCGAGATGTTCTTTATGACAGTCGATGCACGGCGACGCTTCGTTTAAAAAATGGAATCCATGCCGGGTATCCATCGATTGCCGTATTTCGATATGGCATGCGAGGCACTTATTGGAACTGATGATATCTCCGCGTTCGTGGCACTGCGTGCAGTTGGTCATTCCTTCCAGCTTTGCATGGCTGCGGGATAATTTGCCGGGTGAAATTTGAGCAGCGGCGGAACCGCCGAAAGACATGAGTAGACAGTATAATAGGAGAAGCCGGGATCTCATCGGTATTGCTCTCTTTAAAATATCCAGATATAACCCAGCCAAACGGCAACGCCGATATGCAGCGCCAGCGTGATAAACATAATCGCTGTGAACGGCAGATGAATGGCATGCCAGTAGTAAAATAATTTTTCGACCTGGAGAAGTAAAATCGATTTTTGAATAAGAGCGGTTCGTGCAGAAGTGATACGAATCAAATTTGCAGCAGATGCATGATCGATGTGATGTGCATTTATTTTCGAATGGATGAGATGCCGCACTTGCCGGTTAAGCTTCCGAAGACGAAAAAAAACCCCAGCGGTCTGTACGAAATTCTTCGGACGTTCCATCTCTGCAAAACTTTTATCGATTTGATGTACAATCTCAAGCCCGAATTCCGTCTCTCGAAGCGCTTTTTCCTGCAGATCGAACTGCGCATCGATTTGTCCGGCGGTCATTTCCCCGCCTTTAATATTGCGGGGGATAAGCACGTAGAGAAATCGACCCACAATGCCGCTCCCGGCTACTGAGAGCATCGCCCAGAGGCTGATGGCGGCGATACCGCCCGCCTTAAAGGTCGAATGATAGACGACAAGTACGGGACCCAGCAGGCAGAGGAAGATATGAAATTCCAGCCACGATGAGAGCTTGCCGATATTCCAAAATGTCCTTACCCGTTTTCGCGTGGAATAAATTGCAACTCCTGCGGTTATCATCGCTGCACCGGCTATACCCAGTCCGTGGCCCAGGAGTCCGGATGGCTTCAAGATTTGATGATCGCTCATGAATGCACGGTTCGCTGCCGGTGAAAGATAATAATCGCAGCCGCGCAAGCCGATGGCGAGAACCGATGTGATTCCGATAAAAAACAAGAATATGAGAAATGCCCGATGCACTTTCTTCTTACTTAAAGTTGATTGATGAATCAATTAAAATATTATCCGCTTCAGATGCAAGCACAGTGTATTCTGCAGAATACGGATGAATGATCGCTTTATTCCTCAGGGATACAGCCCGAGCCGTTTTTTTGGCCGGGATGACTGCAAAAAAAAATAATTTTTTATGCGGATGTCTCAGAAAAATCGTTCCATAAGAAGCTCGGCAAAAGCATGAATGATTCCGAAGTGGCGGAACTTAAAAAAATGTCGTATCATTTATGTAAGGATAGAACGGATTGAAAACTATTCGGTATATTCGATGGTTTGAGGGGCAGTTCTATCCGCAGGGACCGATATATATCAATTTTTCCATATTTCATTTTTGCGGCATCATCCGGTCGTATTTCGGAAGCGGGTGGGGAAACGCAGGCAGGCTATGGATACGAAGCGAAGCGGGAATACTCCCGATAACTCTTGAGCAGGAGAATGTCAAAAGCGGGTCTCGTCATGATTATGATCATGACGCTTGCATCGTCATTGTCGGCGCAAACGGAACCAGTTCGCAAAAAATATACGATCAGCGGTCATGTCAAGGATTCCAAAACGGGTGAGGCGATGATCGGAGCAACGATCATGCTGGAGGAGCTGCCGCAAATCGGAACCGCCTCCAATGCATACGGGTTCTATTCGCTTACGGTTTCCGAGGGAACGTATACGATTATAACCCGGTATATGGGCTATACGCCGTTTTCGCAACAGGTTGTTATGAAACAGAACGTAAAGCTGAATATTGAACTTCTGGAAAAGGGGGTGGAGCAGAAGGCAGTAGTTGTTACCGGTGAAAAGAAAGACGAAAACATAAAAGAGATTCAAATGGGAATGGAAAAATTGGATGTGAAATCCATACAGGACATTCCTGTTTTGTTCGGCGAAAAAGATGTAATTAAAACCGTTCAGCTGCTGCCCGGCGTAAAATCCGGAGGAGACGGCAATACCGGATTCTATGTTCGCGGCGGAGCCGCAGATCAGAATCTTATTCTTCTCGATGAGGCGAATGTGTACAGCGCATCGCATTTTCTCGGCTTTTTTTCCGTTTTCAATTCGGATGCTATTAAAGACGTTACCTTATTCAAAGGAGAAATGCCTTCGGAATACGGGGGGCGTCTCTCTTCCGTTCTCGATATTAAAATGAAAGACGGGAATGCGAAAGACTTCGGCGTCAACGGCGGTATAGGTCTCATAGCGTCCAGGCTGAGCGTCGAAGGGCCGATCGTCAGCGATAAAGGCTCGTTTTCAATCTCCGGAAGACGGACGTACTTAGATTTGTTCCTCAAGCTTTCCAGCGACAGTAGTGTCAATCGGGTACGGCTTTATTTCTACGACCTGAATGCGAAGGCAAATTATCAGCTCGGTGAGAACGACAGGATTTATCTGTCCGGTTATTTCGGCAAAGATGTGCTCGGTTTCGGCAACACGTTCGGCATCGATTGGGGAAATACGACCGCAACGTTTCGCTGGAACCATCTGTTCAATGAAAAAATGTTCTCAAACACGTCGCTCATCTACAGCACATACGATTATACGGTCATTGCGAATATCAACGGTAATAACCTGAACCTCATCTCGAAGATCAAGGATGAGGGAGTCAAACAGGACTTCCAGTATTTTTTCGATTCGGAAAACGGAGTGAAGTTCGGCCTGAATTCGATCTACCATGCCATCGTTCCGGGCACCGCCACTTTCGCAGACAGTGCCCAGACCTCTACCCTGGAACTTACAAATAAATATTCATGGGAGAATGCTTTTTATATTAGTCATGACTATAAACTGTCGCCGATTATAAGCGTTCAGTATGGCGTCCGCTTTTCATTTTTCAGCGTTCTTGGACCGGGCGTTTTCTATACGTACGATAGTAAGGGGGATAGGGTCGATTCTCTTGCATACGGTTCGGGAAAGTTCATCAAGACATATTTCAATCTTGAGCCGCGGATTGCGTTGAACTATATCTTAGACGATGAAAGCTCACTCAAGGCTTCGTACGGACGAACGACACAAAACCTTCATCTCCTTTCGACTTCCACAACCAGCAATCCGACCGATATGTGGATTCCCAACAGCAACAATGTCCAGCCGGAAATTGCGGATCAGGTTTCGCTCGGATATTTCAGAAACTTCGAAGACAACTCGTATGAGTTCTCAGCGGAGACGTATTACAAGCTTCTCCGGAATCAGATCGATTACAAGGACGGGGCGCAAATCGGTGTTAATGAAAATGTGGAATCGCAGCTGCTTTTCGGATCGGGGAGAGCATACGGCCTGGAGCTTTTTCTGAAGAAAAAATATGGACGGCTGAACGGCTGGATCGGATATACACTTTCGCGCACCGAGCTGAAATTTGCGGAAATCAACAACGGCAATTATTACCCGGCACATCAGGATCGGACGCATGATATTTCCGTCGTCGGCATATATCAGCTATCGGACAAATGGACATTTTCTGCAACCTGGGTGTACTATACCGGGAATGCGGTGACGTTTCCGAGCGGGAAATATCGTATTCTCGAATATAATGAGGTCAATTATTTTACCGAGCGAAACGGTTATCGCATGCCCGCATATCACCGGCTGGATCTTGGTGCGACCTGGCAGGGAGAGAGATCGAGCTGGACATTTTCATTGTACAATGCATACGGCCGCGAAAATGCATATTCGATAAGGTTTCAGAAGGATCCGAACGACCCCGCAAAAACGCAGGCCGTGCAGACAGCGTTATTCAAATTCGTTCCTTCTATTACATATAATTTCAGATTTTAACAATATGAAATTGTTGCGGCACATATTAATTTTTTTGATGATTGCAGCTTGCAGCGGAATCTTTCTTTCATGTCAGAAGGTCATCGATGTGGATCTCAATTCATCGAGTCCTCATATCGTCATCGAGGGATACATCTCCGACCAGCCGGGTCCGTACTGGGTCAGGATATCGCAAACCGTCAATTATAATCAACCGAACACTTTCCCTCCGGTCTCCGGTGCGACCGTTACACTGAGCGACAATATCGGCAATTCGGAACTGTTAACGGAATTTATTCCGGGATTTTATATGTCTTCCCTGATGCAAGGAGTGCCGGGCAGGACATATACGCTTACGGTACTGTCGAATGGCGTCACCTATGCCGCTTCTTCGATGATGCCCTCTCCTGTGGCGATCGATTATTTATTGCAGAACAGTTTCTCCTTCGGGATGGATAATTCAAAAACCGTCGAAGTCCATTTCCGTGATCCGGCCGGGATCGACAATTATTACAGATTTGTGGAAATCAAGAACGGTGTCCAGCAGCAATTTATGTTTCTCATAAACGATCAGCTGCAGGACGGAAATGAAATCACGAGCACATTATTCGCAGACGAGGATACATTGCGGACCGGAGATTCCGTCTCTGTTCAACTCCGAAGCATCGACAAGAATGTCTACAATTACTTCAGGTCGCTCTCTCAAGTTGTGAGCAGCAGCTCATCTTCCACATCTCCCGCAAATCCACCTTCGAACCTCAGCAACGGGGCTTTGGGTTATTTCAGCGCGTATGCCGTAAGAACGAAATTTATCATCATTCAATAGTAAGTTTTTCTGAGTTCGACATGACCAGGATATTATTCGTCATTTTCATTTTTATAACCTCCACCGGCACCGCGCAGAGTCAGGTCGCAATGCGGGACTCCGCTTCGGCAAAATCTCTTTCCGGGATTCTTTGTTCCGACAGCAGGGACTTTATAGATTGCATCGGTTTGCGTTTTCATGAAGCGACCCATCCGGACGGGACGTCGCTTCTCACGGCAGGGCTTGCGGCAGGAACCGCGGCATCGCTGTTTTTTGCAGACCAGTCCGTCCGAACAATTGCTGCGAGGAACCATTCACATCTGAGCGATGACGTTTTGAATATAACCGAACAATACGGCGCTACGGAAGATGCTATTATCCTTTCCGGTTCAATATACGGGGCAGGACTCGTGCTCGGTACACCGGAAATTCGTAAAACAGGAACAATGCTGATGGAGTCGCTTCTGTGGACGGGAGTTGTAACGACGGTAATAAAATACACCTTCGGCCGCGCCCGTCCGTATATGAACAAAGGAAATGTACGCTTTCATGGAATACAATTCAGCGACGATTTTTTATCTTTTCCATCCGGGCATGCCGCAGTGGCTTTTACTCTTTCGTCCGTTCTTTCGAAGCGGATAAATAATACGGCGGCATCGATAGGACTCTATACTCTTGCCGGTTTGACAGGCGCTGCCCGTATATACCACGACCAGCATTGGCTTTCGGATGTTTTTCTCGGCGCTGTTATTGGTACAAGCGTCGGAACGGCTGTAGTCCGCGATGATGAAGACAAAGCGTCAAATCACATTTCAACACACATCTTTCTGCTTCCGAACGGCTTCGGGTTTGCAATGGAATTTTGATGAGCCGAAAACCCAAAAATGTTTTTCCGTTTTCCGCGATCATCCTCCAGAGGCGGGCGAGCCGCCCGCGGCTGCAGAGGATGTAAAACCGATTATTCTAAATCAAATTTTAGGATCAGTTTTATTTATTTGGCAATTCCGATAACTCCGTATCCGGCTCTCGGTCCGGCATTTCCTGTCGGCTGAGTTTTAAAATCGTCTTCTTTCTCGTGTACAATAACTGCGTGACCGATAATAGAATGATCTCCATCGAGTTTCATAATCGGATCGATATAGTCGAGATGTGCGTTCCCGTTTTCATCCGCTTCGATATTTCCCATATCGCCGGCGTGGCGTTTTTTGCTCGTCGGCATACTGTGCGGCATTCCCATCGGGTTAAAATGTCCGCCCGCTGAGCTTCCGTCCTCGGAACTGATGTCGCCGAATTCGTGAATGTGAAATCCGTGTTTCCCGTGTTTTAATCCGGTCAGGCTGGCCACAACCCGGACTCCTTTTTCAGTCTGTTCGAATGTAACGGTTCCTCGCACAGTATTTCCTTTTGTCGGAGTGATCACTGCAATTGCCCGTTTGACAGCCGGCACTTGCCTCATCATATGATTGTCCTGAGCAGTTATCTGCATACTCAGGAAAACACAAGCAAGGGTGAGAGTAAAAATAATTGTCTTCATGCTATCTCCTCTATTAAAATATTGAAATTGTGCATTATTCTACCGGCAGTAAGAACCTGTCTGTTACAGTACAACCGGTTCAAGAGAAGATTAGTTTCGGGAGGGATGACATGCGTGGGTCATATACGGATTATAGCCTATTTTTTACAGGAATTGATATTCGCTTGAATATCTTTAGAAAAAACGTCAAGAGTCGTTCGTTTTTTTCCAGCCTGTGCCTTCGTAGAACTCCAGTGCAATTTCATTATATATGAAGAGATGGCTCTACTCCAGGGATCGGGCTGTCGGTTCTTTTCCGATTCCCATGCCGGGAGTACGTTTTCAGAGATCGATCATCCGATCGTAATCGCGGCGGTCATTTCTCGAATGAAGTGTTTATTCATGTTAAGGTTACAGCAGCGCAGCCGTGAAGAATAATAATTCGAAGAGCAGATCGTGTTTCAAGTCAATCTTCAGATTGTATTTCCGACTGTTCAGCAGGCTTCGGTTTTTATGAGTTGTGCGTGTTTTGGAGAAAGCAGGGCGCTATGCGGCCGGTTTTAATCGGCACACTCGAGATACAGGGTCTCCACTTTTTCACGTGCCCACGGAGTCTTACGCAGGAACTTCAGGCTCGACTGCATACTCGGATTGTCCGTAAAACATCTGATCCTGATGCGGAGTCCAAGTTCCTGCCAGCCGTAATACTCTACAAGATGCTGGAGAATTGCTTCCAGCGTCTTGCCGTGCAGCGGATTGTTTTTTTGTTCTTTGTCCATTTGTTTCTTTCATTTATTCGCATTGAATCCCGACAATTCCGGATGTGGAGAAATTTTCCCTTTACATATCGTATGCCGATGGGGCAAGGAAAGAAATAACGATTCTTGAGAAAATTACTTTCAGAACGTCACGAGAGGATTTCGTTATCGCGTTATCGCATTGTCGAATGAGAACTATTTTAATGTAATCAAACCTTGCTTCTATCGCAAATTTTATTTGACTCGAAACCCTTAAATCCTTGTATATATAAAACGAACGATACCTGTCAAAGGTTTCACTCTTTTGCAATAGGAAGCACCAGAGCCGGAAAACGGATGAAATAATTCCGAGTATCGGCCAAATGAAGGAACGAGCGCGGAAAGTCCGTTGTTTTAGATTTGAAAGGAACACGTATATGTCTCTACGACCGATAAAACAGATTATTCATACGAAGCCGACTCTTGAAGGGGCGGGAGTAAAGCTGCAGCGCGCGTTCGGCTTCGGAGAAACAGCCGAATTCGATCCGTTCCTCCTTTTTGATGATTTCCGCAACGAGCGTCCGGAGGATTATCTTGCGGGGTTCCCATGGCACCCGCACCGTGGAATAGAAACCATTACGTATGTACTTGCCGGAACGGTCAATCATGGCGACAGTCTGGGCAACAAAGGCACACTTGCGGCCGGCGATGTGCAATGGATGACCGCAGGAAGCGGGATTATGCACCAGGAGATGCCGAAAGGAGATCCGAACGGCAGGATGCATGGTTTTCAACTATGGGCAAATCTTCCTTCTTCACAAAAAATGACCGACCCGCGTTATCAGGATATCAGCTCAAAGGAAATTCCGGAAATTACGGACGATGACGGGACGCGTATCCGCGTGGTATGCGGAAATTTTTGGGGGAAGACTGGTCCTGTCGAAGGCATAGCGGCGGATCCTCAATATCTGGATGTTTGGATGCCGCCGGGAAAAAGGAAAACTTTGCCGGTAGAAACATTCCGGCATACGTTTGCGTATGTTTTTGATGGAAGCGGAAATTTCCGCAGCGCATCGGCGCCTCAAGGAGTGCAGACGGAATTCGCAGGTTCTGCAAATTCGCACCAGGCAGAATTTGGCAACCGTTCCATGATTTTATTCGATAAGGGAGATGAAGTGTGCGTCCAGGCGGGAGAGAAGGGAATACGCTTTCTTCTTGTTTCCGGAAAGCCGCTGAAAGAACCGATTGCCTGGTATGGTCCGATTGTTATGAACACACAGGAAGAAATTCGGCAAGCGATGAAAGACCTGCGGAACAATACGTTTATCAAATGATGAGGCAGATTATGATTTTAAAATGACATTCTGAGGCCCGCCTGCGCGATTGCATCAGCAGTCGGGCAGGCCTCCGGCAGCAGATTACGCTGATGACGTGTAGGATTTCGGAACTTCTCTTCCGGTTTTTTGTTATATTATACAACATCAACGTGTAAAGGCGGCATTGAAGCAAACAAATAGAATAATCGTTCTTTTCCTTCTTGCAACGCATCTTGCATGTTTCGGATTGCACGATCTTATCCACGATCATCCGATTCTCATCAGCGGCTCCTTTAACAGCCAGCTTTTTCCGCACGAAGATGCCGATCACTGCAAACATATTCCGTTGTCGGAACATTCCGAATGCGGTATCTGTCTCTCATCACACAGCAGAATCGCCCCCGATCAAATCTCGCTGGATTTTGGCAAGGTTCAAGTGGTCGGGACAGTTCCGACCATTACCTTTTCGCATCTTATTCAAGACCATCTCCTCTATTCTTTCTCCCGGCGCGGGCCCCCATCTCTTATCGGTTAATCTTTCTTTTTATTATTGGAAGTAATTGAATGCGCGGGAGAATTCTCATGCGTTCTTCAATATTAATTTATCGAGGAGAAGGAAATGAATCGTTCTATGATCGTTTTATTATTGATCTGCCTGGTTAGCATATATTCCGATGCCCAGCTCATGACAGAAACAATTGAACGAGGGGATAAATCTGTTCCGGAATCCCCATCGGCGGGATCTTCTGCAGCGGCTTCCGGCGGGACCGAACGGGGAGTGCACTTTAGAGTAAGTGTATTCGATGCTGACGGGAAAGTGCCTATAGAGCTCGCACGTATTGTCGTTACGCGAAATGGAAAATTCGTCTCTCAAACAGCAACAAATCCAGTCGGACTGGCGCGGTTTATCGATATCGAACCAGGGATTTATATAGTACAGGCCTGGTTCGTCGGATATCGGACATTCTCGGATTCGACGCGCATCGACAAAGATCATGGTTCGATAGAGATTTTACTCCACGCTTCGGGAAATACGGAGAAGGATGTCGACGTGGTCGGGCAGAGGGAACTTGCCGTTACGAGCATCAATTTGAATACAGGCAATCAGACTTTCGAATCAGAGACCTATCATCCTGCACCCATTGCACAGATGACGAATTTGATCCAGGAAAATGTGATGGGTGCAGCGCGTGCCCCTACGGGCGAAGTGCATATACGCGGTCATCATGGGGAATTCACGTATTATGTCGACGGAATTCCGGTCCCTCTCGGAGTTTTCGGCGGCCTGAATGAAGTCGTCGATCCGAAAGCTATCGATCGCGCGACATTCATCACCGGAGGGTTTCCGGCTGAATACGGAGGTCAAAACTCCGCCATCATCGAACTCAATAACAGAGTCCCCACCGGTTCGTTCCATCTCGATGCGTCGACATTCGTCGGAAGTTATCTCGTTTTCAACGGCACAAAACCGTTCTCACCCGGATCATCAGGCAGTATGTCCAGCGGTGATACTCTCGGTTCCCGTGTGGGACCTCTCCGCGCGCTCAACTCCGATGGGCAGTTTCTCTCGATGAGTGATCATATCGGCAATCTCGGTTTTTATGTTTCGGGATCACGTCAGGAAACCGACCGCCGTATCGATCAGCCTGTAGAGGATCTCTTCCATGACCACGGTCAGGATTATTTCCTGTACGGCAAGTTCGATTATATTCTGAGTGACATCGATTACCTGACGGTCAATCTCAATTATGGAAGGACCAATACGGAAGTGCCGTACGATTCCGCAGAACAAATCGCTTCCGATATGCAAATGACGACAAATGCTTTTCAGACCGTCTCCTATTACCGCACCATTAATTCGGAACCGAATGAAGAGTCGAATCTTTTTATAGGGGGATATGCACGCGAAGGAGGATTAGTCTATACTCCGGGAAGCGGTGACCCGGCCTCTTTCCATTTCGCCGGCGATACCGTGCACGGTTATACGCTTGCCGAGGATCGTAACTTTACAACCATCGGCATCCGGTCGACATACGACAACAGGCTCTCGCATCAATTCATGTATAAAATCGGTTTTAATTTCAGCAGCACGACGGGAATGGAAAATTTCACATCCCGGGATTCGGCAGGAAATCCGGGACCTTCCATTGTAACAAATTTCAAGGGATCGGATTTCGGAGTCTTTGCCCAGACTGAATGGCATCCGATGGAATGGACATCATTCGAACTCGGCGTTCGATATGACCAGCACATTGCGCCTGATGTTTCTCTGAAAAATCAGGTCAGTCCGCGCATTCGATGGAATTTTCTTATCGATGAGGACAATACAGCGTACCTCTATTTTGGAAAAATGTTCGTGCCGACAAATGTCGAGGGTCTGAGATCCATCGCCGCCGATGCCAGCACAACGCTGGCGCCGACACTTCCGGAAAGGGACGACTTCTATGAAGCTGTTTACACACATCTGTTCCCGTTCGGAGTGCGGAGTAAGATGGCAACGTACTACGAATATGCCTCTCCGGGTCTCGACGATCAGACAATCGGATCGTCTGCAATTAAGACACCCGTCAATATCGAAAAAGTCAGGACCACAGGCATTGAGTTTGGACTTTCCTACAGCGATCCGGTTATTCCGTTTTCCGGATATGTAAACACTTCTATTATTCATGCATACGGGACGGGAATTATCAGCGGCGGCTTTTTGCCCTATGATGATGATGGAGCCGCAACCGATCTCGATCACGATCAAAGACTATCGAGCGTGTTTGGAATAAATTACCAGCCCCATGATTGGTTCGCAAATCTTGTCGCTATTTACGGATCGGGACTGACAAACGGAAATCCGAACGATGTTCCGTACAAGACCGGGCTTTTCGATTTTAACACAGCGCAGCATACCACTCCATCATGGATTATGAATGTCGGCGGTGGATACACTTTCCAATTAGACGGAGGTGCCACACTTCAGCCATCGCTTTATATTACCAATTTACTCGATCATGAGCATTTGATTAAAGGAGCGTATTTCAGCGCGGCAAGCTATGAGGAGCGCAGGAACTTGATATTTAAGGTGGCTGTGCATATCTGAGCTGATTACATAGATTGATTTCGCTGTTGCACTGATTGGACGCAGATGATTGATTGCACAGATTCCGCAAATTGTAGATTACACGGATTGCACGGATTGCACGGATTTTACGCAGATAGCCGATTGCACAGAGTGATTATTCAGAATATACGGATTAATCGCAGATAGTATTTTGGGGTGTCGGAAAGCAGTAAGTATAAACGCTTACTGCTTTTCCTTCACTATCCTGATTTCTTTTTTCCGACAAGTCTATCGATGTCCCGTTAGGCGAGCGATTTTGAGTTGCGAGATATCAAGGCTGCCTATCATTTTCTCAACTGCTGCATCCTTTTAGTTGTGTGCTATTTTACACCATATCGTGCAATGAAACAGCCGATAAGCATCGACAACAAGAGAAAGAATAGAAAAGTAAAACCAGCCGCTTGAAGAGATTCACGCCAAAGCCGTTTGTGTTCAAATTGATGTTTTTCCAATTCATTCCATGTTATTACGAATGCCATGAGCGAAGCGATGAATCCAAAGGCCGCTCCGATCGTTATCGAAATATAAAACACAATGCACCTGCGTAAGGCAACTGCTCAGATTGTTCTTTTATCTGCGTAATCTATTATCTGCACCAAATCTATGCAATCCGCTCGTCGAGCACTATAAAGCCGCACTTGACTTAAATGTGGATTTACCGGCAAAGCGTGCTTGCTTGCCGAGTTCCTGCTCGATCCGAATCAATTGATTGAACTTCGCTATGCGTTCGCTGCGGCATCCGGAGCCTGTTTTCAAATGTCCTGCGGAGACGGCAACCGTTAAATCGGCAATTGTCGTATCTTCAGTTTCTCCGGAGCGGTGAGAAACAAAACAATTGTAATTATTTTTCTTTGCCAACTCGATGGTGTCGAGTGTTTCTGTGACGCTTCCGATTTGATTGAGTTTGATAAGAACGGAATTTGCAATGCCTGCCTTAATGCCTTTCGCGAGGATAGCAGGGTTCGTACAAAAAACATCGTCTCCTACCAGCTCAATCTTTTTTCCGATTTCATCCGTCAGCATCTTCCAACCCTTCCAATCGTTTTCTGCCATGCCGTCTTCAAGAAGTACGATAGGATATTGCCGCACCCAATCAGCCCACTGCTTTACCATTTCTTCGGAAGATTTTGTCGATTTATCGGATTTGAAGAAGAGATATTTGCCGTCTTCCCACATTTCGCTTGCTGCGGGATCAAGACAGATGGAAATGTCTTTCCCGGGTTTGTAGCCCGCTTTCGTGATGGCTTCGAGAATCACCTCTACAGCTTCCACATTTGATTTCAGGCTTGGTGCAAATCCGCCTTCATCACCGACAGCGGTATTGTAATTTTTCTTGGCAAGAACGCCTTTCAATGTGTGGAAGGTCTCAATTCCCATACGAATAGCTTCTTCAAAGCTCGGCGCGTTATGCGGGGCAATCATAAATTCCTGGAAATCTACATTGTTGTCTGCGTGTTTGCCGCCATTGATAATATTCATGCAAGGAACCGGCAGAAGCGAAGCATTCGATCCGCCAAGATAACGATAGAGCGGCAGACCGACTGAATGTGCCGCAGCGTGCGCAGTTGCCATCGAAACAGCAAGGATAGCATTAGCTCCTAACTTCGACTTGTTCGGGGTTCCGTCTAATGCGATCATCGCTGCATCAATCGCACGTTGAGCGGTTACATCCATCCCGATAAGAGCAGGAGCAATTTTCGTATTGACATTTGCAACAGCTTTTAACACTCCTTTGCCAAGGTATCGCGATTTATCTCCATCACGGAGTTCCACCGCTTCTTTTTCGCCCGTAGATGCGCCCGATGGGACGATTGCTCTTCCGGTTATTCCGTTGTCAAGACTGACTTCCGATTCAACGGTCGGATTGCCTCTTGAGTCGAGGACTTGACGCGCGATTATGGATTTAACATTCATCTTTCATCTCCTTGTTCTTTATTTGTTTTGTTAAAGTTATTCCGTCGTAGAGTTCATTGTTTTTCAACTTAAGATACCGCCTTTTTAAGCAGTCGCTTAGATCGTAGACATAGCTGATTTTTAATTTCATAATATGATTCAATTGCGGTGCAGCGGGGTCAATGGTTATAGTACCCGTTCTCTTCTCTTTAAAGACATATTCAAGATGGCGATCAAGATCTTTTTCTTCCCAAAACACTTTATTGCAATGCCGGCAGCGGAATTGTTTCCCGCTGAATTGTTCGACAGCGTACGGAATCCCTTCTCGCCGCCGAAACTGAGCGCTAATTTTCGGCATTATAATGTAAATGCATAGATGCTTTTTTATTTTCCATGACTGTATCGGATAATCTCCGCTTTTTCAAGCGTTATCATCGCACCGCAGCCCGATATTTCAATCATTTGTTCCACGTCGGGCAGGAATGTCCTGATTTTTTCTTCCGTGTCGACAAGCTCGATCACGATGGGAAGATCTTCTGATAATCTCAGTATCTTTGCAGTATGAATGATATGACTGTCGGCGCCATAACCTTCGATGCCTCGTAATACCGTGCATCCGGCTAATCCCTTTTCTTTGGCAGCGTATATAATCGATTCGAAGAGCGCTTGATGATGCACTTTGTCCGATTCACCGATAAAGATGCGCAAGAGTTTACCATCGCCTGAAAGTTTCATCGATCACCTCTCCTTGTTAAATATACCTGCCAATGAGCGAACCGATATGCGTCCCGCCCAATCCAAAAACAAGGGAGAGTATGACATAAAGGGAAGCTCTTAAAAATTCGCTGTCACGCATCATTGCAATGGTTTCATAACTGAAAGTCGAGAATGTCGTAAAGCCGCCGAGTATGCCGATTGTAAGAAAAACACGCAGTGCAGGGTTTATAAGAAATCGTTCTTCCAGCGCCGACATAAGAAATCCGATAAAGAAACATCCGACAACATTAACGATAAGAATTCCGTATGGGAACTGGCTTCCCGTGTAACGCGGTATCAGACCGGAAAGCCAATATCTCAATGAAGAACCTAAACCGCCCCCTAAAAATACATACAAATAATTCCGCACCTTGTCATCCTTCTATAAAAACGAAAAACTCCTGCGTCGTTTGCAAGTCTCTTCGATGCAGGAGTTATCAATCCCGATTGAACTTTGAGATATTTAATGGCGAACTCCATCGCCCGGATAAATTTAACCAAATGAATGAACATTATCAAATGCATGCTCAAATTGATTAAACAGATTGCACGGATTTGACGCAGATATTGATTGCACAGATGAAACAATTCCTCTCCGACATCGTTTGATAATCAACGCACTATTCGCTATTATATAGACAGAATGGAACAAATGCCGATAAAAAAACGCTGTTTGCTGTTCAAAGTTGTTCCAGCGCTGATGTGCATGCTGCTTCTAACGGGCATTTTCGTCAGTGCTTTCCATAATCATCACGATTGCGGAAACACGGACAACTGCGCAATTTGCTCGTTCCAGATTTCCAGCTACACTCCTTCAATCGAAACGGCAGCAAGTTCCTCTCTTTCCCCTGAACCGGTCATTCTTATCTTTGTTTCGCTTCCGGAAAGAGTATGCCATCCGTTCCATACGAGTGTTTTCGCTTCACACGCTCCTCCTCAATTTTCTTAATCTCAAAATCGGAATTTTCCGCTTCCGCCCGATGTTTTTAAAAGCGGAGGAATCCGGATCCTGCGATATCGTACCGTAAAAACGATACTGTTATCGTTCTCTATTGTTTCATCTTTAAAATTTGAGGAGTTTCTATGAAACTGCAAAAAAAATGCATCCTGGCATTCCCGATTTTATTCGTTTGGTCCTGCGGTTTTCTCCGGGCCCAATCGAGAGAAGGATCGGCTTTCGATCAGTCCAGGTATGTTCCGGATATCGCACTCATTCTCGATGTCTCCGGTGTTGGCCGGGATATGGCGAATGAAAAATATTATTCTCTGACAATCCCCGGCTTCAGTTATCCGTTCCTGAACCAGCCGAGTCCCTCAGGATTAAACGCCCAGCGCGGAATGAATTTCAATTACGGAGAGATGTCTCTCTATTCCGTTGTCGATCCGTATTTCGATCTCTTTGCCGTTATCGACCTTGCTCCCGACGGGGCGGGGCTGGAGGAAGCATATTTTACTACAAGGAAATTACCGTACGGCTTTAAGATAAAGGCGGGAAAATTTCTTGCCAGCTTCGGCAGGGTGAACGAACAGCATGAACATTACTGGGACTTTGCCAACCAGCCGCTCATATCCATGGCATTATTCGGTGAGGATGGATTGAATGAAATCGGTGCTCAGGCCACATGGGTCGCACCGACCCCGTTTTTTCTAGTATTCGGCGGGGAAGTCTTAAACGGCAAAAACCAGCAAAGCTTCGGTACCGGGGGATTCAGCGATCCGCAAAACATTATTTCCATTAATCCCGTTCAGGGGCCGAATCTTTATATCGGATTTATTCGCTCATCGTTCGATATCGATGAAGCATCCATTTTGTTCGGCGTCTCCAATGCGATGGGAGCAGCAAGAAACGCCGATCCGGGTTTCTCTTCTGCAGGAGAAACGGGGAACGCAGTCGCTGCAAATACGGATATAGCCGGAGCGGACCTGACTGTAAAGTATTCTCTCGACGCCATCCGGTTTATCGGATTTCAGAGCGAATTTATGTTTCGGGTGATGAAAGGAACGCAATACACGCACGAATCATTCGGCGGCGATTCACTGCAGAGTCTGGACAAACATAATTCCGGTTTTTATGCACAACTCGTTGCCAAGCTCGATCAGCTCTGGGAAATCGGCGTGCGGTACGATCTGCTGATGCAGAACGATGTCGTGCTCGGCGGCAGGAATATGCCGCTGCCGTCGAATCTTCCGCGATATTCTGCGATGATCGAATATAGTCCTACGGAATTTTCGCGGCTCCGTCTTCAGTTCGATCGGGACCAGAGCCGCTGTCTGCCGGTTTCCGGCGGCGAATGGTCGCAGCAGCCTTATATGCAGGTTATTTTGCAGGCGAATCTGACCATCGGCGCACATGGCGCACATGCATTCTAAGAATTGAAAAATTCAAATTGCAAATGGAAAATGGAAAACAAAAAAAGCAGATGTGAATTTTAAATAATATGGAGTCTTTTATGAAATCGATTAAGCTTTTATTCTTCATGCTGTTTTTCGGGCAGCTCGGTTTTTCCGGACAGCTGCAGGTCGTTGCGACCTACGGCTATATCGGCGATATTGCCCAGCGTATCGGCAAAGATAAGGTGGAAGTTGTCTCCCTTGCACGCGGAGATTATAATCCGCATATCATCATTCCTAAACCGTCGTACATTGCCAAAATGCGGAAGGCGGATCTTCTTATTATCAACGGAGGACAGCTGGAAATCGGATGGCTGCCGCAGATTATCAAGCAGGCGAACAACGGCGCCGTGCAGCCGGGGGAGCGTGGATTTTTAGACCTCTCCATGCATGTGCATTTAATCGACGTCCCGACAAGCGTTTCCCGCGAACTCGGCGATGTGCATCCGGAAGGAAACCCGCACTTTTTCATGGATCCCGATAATATTCCGATCGTTGCAAAAGCTATTACCGAACGATTGAGCGAACTGGACCCGGATAATCAGGCATTCTATGAAGAGAACAATAAGGAATTCTATGCCCTCTGGCAGCAGAAAATGAAAACGTGGGAAGAGAAATTAAAACCGTTCAAGGGAGTCAAGGTCGTCGAGTATCACAAGATCTTCGATTATTTCTTAGACCGGTTTGGATTTGTCATTGCGGGTACAATCGAGCCGCTTCCCGGAATTCCTCCAACGACAAAGCATATCGCCGATGTAGAAAAATTGATCGACCGGGAAAAAGTACAATTCATATTGCAGGATGTCTACAATCCGCAGGATGCGGCGCTTTACCTGTCGAAAAAACTTAATATAAAACTTCTGATTCTGCCGCACGATGTCGGAGCGGTAAAAGAAGCGGATAATGTATTCAGCGTTTTTGATGAGATCGTAAGGAGACTGACCAATGGCTGATATTCTTCTGTCCGCATTCGTCCTTTCCGTTGTTCTGCTCGGAATTCATTCCTTCTTCGGACTGGAAATCATCCGGCGGGGAATTATTTTTACGGATCTTGCCATAGGTCAGATGTCCGCTCTGGGAGCGGCCTTTTCAATTCTTTTTCTGGATGGGCATTATCTGTATCCGGTTTCGCTTGCGTTTGCCCTTCTTGCGGGACTGCTCATCGCGCTTGCAGCCAAACGGACAGCTTCGCATGAAGCGTTCATCGGACTGCTCTATGCATTTGGCATATCGGGTGTCTTTATTGTCCTTTCCAAGTCTGCGCACGGGACGGAAATGTTCGACAAGCTCATGGCATCGGATATTCTCTTTACTCCGTGGTCGGATATTATAGAAACGGCAATCGTGTATGCGCTCCTCGGATTGATTCTCGTCTTTGTGTATCCGCGTATGAAAGGATTCTGGAAAGATACGCTTTTCTTCGTGTCGTTTGCGGCTACGGTCACCAGCTCCGTGCGGCTGGCAGGTGTGCTTATTGTTTTTTCTCTCCTCGTTGCACCGGCATTTATTGCCATACGGCTGAACAAATGGAAACTCCTTCTTGTAGCATGGATCGTCGGAACGGCGGTCAACCTGCTCTCGATTGGAGTTTCTTATAACCTCGATTTGCCTACCGGCTATACGCTGGTATTTTTCCACGCATTACTGGCGTTGATTGTCGCGTTTGTGTTTCCGGCGGTGAAAAAAAAGGAAGCAGCAGCTTAATGATGACGCAGAATGTGATTTTAAAAAAATGACATTCTCAGGCCCGCCTGCGCGATTGCATCAGCAGTCGGGCAGGCCTCCGGCTGCAGATTGAACGATTAAACGCAGATTTGGAGTTTGCGAATGGACCGGAGTATAAGAATGGAATGCGTCAGCGCGTATTTTTTTATGCTCCGCGACCCCTACGCAAGGTATCCGGAGCTTAAATGTGCCATTCCGGAAGGATTGAGTAAGCTCAACGAAACCAAATTTTATGTCTGAATGAGTATCCGATGTCATTTCTCTGGGATTCATTGTTGATTGATCGATATTATAGAAATCCCTTGCATTTTATAGTCAGACCGTATAAATTTCAATTATTGCAGCAGCGGTGAATGGCCTCGTAAGGTGATATCGTTGAACGGGGGCACATCTCCTAAAAAGTTTTCCAGGTATTAAACAAAATTCGCATTGGGAGATCGAACATGGACTCAATCCTTCCGGTCAATCTGAATCAGAAATTTTCACTCTTCAGCGAATACTGGCGGCCAAAAGTGGCGGCTCAGCTTAATGGTCAGGAAGTCAAGCTTGTCAAGTTCAAGGGAGAATTTGTCTGGCATCATCATGATGAACAAGACGAGATGTTTCTTGTATGGAACGGCCGGTTCCGGGTCGAGTTTCGCGATCGCACTGTAGAATTGCATGCTGGCGAACTGCTCGTAGTACCGCGGGGAATCGAACATCGAACCGCAGCCGATGAAGAAGTTGAGGTCATCCTCTTCGAACCGGCAGAGACCCGCAATACCGGCAACATCTCCGATGACACATACACTGCGCCAAGTGGAGTATCGATCTAATAAATATCACATCCCAGGAAACGCATTCAAGAAATAGCGATTCCTGGAGCGGGAGGGAATAGGGCGAAACCAAAATCAGAAGCTTGTCCATAGAGTAACAATATGCAGTATGATATTTGTGTAAACTAAGAATCGGTATGCATTTGCAGTAAGGAGAAAACATGGAAATAGATGTAAATCAAAGAAAAATAGCAATCGGATATAAATACGATATTTATTGTCAGGGGAAACAGATACGATACGCCCATTCGAAGCTTCTTCAATTTCTGACTCATATTGAGCTGTCCGATTCGGAAGCGGGAAAATGCCTCTTAACTCTTGTCAAACGTTTATCTTTTCTGCGGACCAATTACGACATCCAATTCCCGGGTGAATATGTTGTAGAATTTCGGACGGTGTCGGTATGGAAAGCTCATTACCGATGTATATACGGCAAGGATACTTTCGACATCTACAGTCACAAGGGACGAAAGCATTCCGTTTATAAAAACGGCCGTCAAGTCGCCTGGTGGGATCAAGAAGCTGTTACGTGGTTTGAAGGGGATAATTATAAAATAATTGCCGATGACGATTGTGATGCCGATTTGATCATAGCTTTTTGTCTAATACTCGACGATTCAAAAAACAATAATGCGGATCGGTCCATGTTTAAATTTAACATGGGGCATATCGGTCCCCAGGCAAAAGAATTCGATATGCGCTGGCATCCCAATGCAGGGAAAAAAGTTAACGCTGAGGCCGACGTTATTCCGGCATAAATGAAGATAGCCATATATGAAAAACGACATTCTTTATCAAGACAAATTAGTAATCATCTCAAATCATTCGATTCTTTTTAGAAATTATTATTATCCTTCTCAGAAGCCGAAGGAAATCGCATTCAGCGATGTCGAGAACATCAAAGTCAAACAGCCGTCTCTATGGACGGGAAAATGGAGAATCCACGGAACGGGCGATTTCCGGACGTGGTTTCCCTTGGATTCCGCAAGATATAAAAGGGACAGAATATTCATTGTTACATTGAGACAGAAATGGATCCGAATCGGATTTACTGCAGAGGATTCTGAATCGGTTCAAAATATATTTAGAGAAAAAGGGATTCTTAAAATCGAATAGCCCCCGGCATCTTCGAAGATGAATGATGATAATTATCGCGGTATTATTCTCAATATAAGCCGGCAGAACAAGTCGGCATTCAGCGGTTTGAAAGTCATCGGCAGGAGGAACGTTCTTCCGGGAATGATCGTCTTATTCAAATTGGAAGTTCCTTCAAGCGCACTCGAATTACTCATGCAGAAGCTTCAAGCGAATATGGCGAAGCGCTTCCTTTATCTGATCCATGAGTTCTATTGCCATTTTTACCGCGGGAACGAGCTAATCATCGTATTGAGGGATAAAGTGTTTCATGCTGCCGTAATGGGGGTATGACAACTTTACTTTTTTCAGTACAGCCAATACTGTATGTACTATCAGTTGTTGATTAATATCAGAGAGGAAAAGATAATGAATGGATTGTGGCAAAGGATCTGTCTTAACGCACCGTTCATCGTTCTGATTGCGATTGCACTATTCATGATCTGGCAGGGCGAAAAACCGGTTCCTCTTCAAAAAAGTAAAACGCAATTTGTCCGTGTGCCGCAGTTCTTCTCAAAGAAGGAATTCATCCCGGATGAAAAGAGAATAGCAAATCATTTTTCAACAGACACTTTGCCCGGACTCATGCAAAAGGGATTAATTCAGAATTACCGGAGAAATACATCGGGCACATGCATCTCCGTCATCGGCAGGCTCTGGCGGTGCCGTTCGGAATATTTTAAACATAGTTTGTTAACGGAAGTGTCCGTCTATAACAGGGTCAATGATTATGAACTGTCTACAACGGTCATAGATAGTCTATCGGGAGAACTTTATGCTCAGATATCACCGTTCGGCAGAATAGATATTTATGATTAACATGCCCCTGTGTATTATCCTCAATGCGGCGAGTATAGTTTTCCGGGCCGCAGAAGATGTTGCAGATATCCTGATTCCACTTTTTGCGGAAGCCGCAGGTAAAGAGAGAAACATCAGAAAATGAAGTTACTCCTGAAGCAATTGAAATATAATTAAACACCTGTGACAATCCGATTGCTCTATAAAATCAAAAATGCCATGCGAGGCCAAAATCTATGAAATTACATTGTTTATTTTTGAGTCTCTTGCTCCTCTTAGCCGTTACGCTGCCGGCACAAGGCCAGTACAGACGGATTCTTACAGGAAAAGAAGTCTATTTCTTCGGGCCTTCGATTGAGGAGGTCGACACTTTAAAGGACTATACGGCGGAAGCTATAAACGATTTTTCCGATTACACAGGCAGGATTGTTCCATTCCTTAGAAGACACGATATAAAGACGAGCTACCTGTCTGAAAGAAAAATCGAATTTCAGATCGATTCGATAAGAGCGTTTATCGTTTACCGCGACTCTGTCGATTTCGGAACAATTCTGACCGACGGAAAGAAAGAGCCAAAAATCCTTAAATTTGTCCTGACGGATGTCGAATTGAAGGAAGAAATTCAAAAGTATTACAATATTAAGTAAACTCATCCTCGCTCTGAAACTAATTTATACGAGCGAGTGTTTTATTATATGATACGCTGAATATATTGAACGGCATTTCGAATCAGAGAGGAGAAAAAATGTTCCTATCCAAATACGAAACACAAATATATGCCCTGCTGCGGGTAGCGGTGGGATTTCTTTTTTTATGGCACGGTTCGCAAAAACTTTTCGATTTCCCATCGGCAGGGATGAATATGCCCGTCTTCCTCGTGAGTACAGCGGGTCCGATTGAATTTTTTGGAGGTCTCTTGATTATGATCGGCCTTTGGACTCGATGGGCGGCATTCATAACCAGCGGGCAGATGGCGGTTGCGTATTGGATGGCTCATGGAACCGGTGCATTGCTGCCGATCGTAAACCATGGCGAGCTGGCGGTACTTTACTGCTTCCTGTTCCTCTTTATTTCCGCCAGGGGATCCGGGGTGTTCAGCATAGACAATTTTCAGGAACAGAGAAAAAAGAATCGGCTTGTTCGGAAGCCGGAATAAATGACTCCGGCAGCGGCGATTTAGTCAACGATGCCGGATAATTCTGCTGAGGACGATTTTTTGTGCAGGACGAGATATTCGATATTCCAATATTTGTATCTGTCCACAATTTCGATTGTCGTATCCTGAAGCATCTTTTCCTTCGTCAGCCTCGATTGGGAAAAAATAGAATTTGCAAAAAAAGGATCCCAGAGGATGATGCATTCCGGATATTTCTTAAAATTTTTAATGGTCAGCGGTGCAAAGTATTTTGAGCCGGCAGGGGGGACATCCAGTATATAAGCTGAAATGGGATGGTTGCTCAAGAGCGTAAGGCCGGGATAGTCCTGTTTTATTTCCTTCGTTAAACGAATGACGACTTTATCGTAATTTGCCCATCGCCGTGGATGTGTTACTGTTGTACATTGATATACGACACCACCGAGCACAATGAGGGAAAAAATCAGCTGCACGGCAGCGGGGCGCATCCTGTCCAGTATTTCTGAAAAACCGTAAACAGAAATAATTCCAAAAAGCGGACCTACGACGGCTATATATCTTAATTCGCCGATACTTGCAGACCAATGAAATATTTCCGCACCGGCAAGCGTATGTATAATAAGCGTAAGCGCTATGGTGCTGTAAATAATTCCGAACTCAGCGCTTCTTTTCCTTGCTGCAATAAATCCGGCGCCTGCAGCAAAAAGCAGCGCCTGTGTCAATCCGAAAATGCTGTGCAGATGCATAAAGTNNCCATTCCCTGAAGAAGGTCATGATATCTCCCGATATAAGTGCGGATGAGCCGATCCAGAGCAGCGGGCCGACCAGCACCAACGGCAATATTTTCCATTCGCGTTTCCATGCATAAAAAAGAAACATCACGCCGGCAAAAAGGTACATTTCCGTCCGGCAAAGAAATACAACCGAAGCAAGTGTCAAACTCCATCCATGTTTTCCTTTAAGGTGATAGAAATACGAGAGCGCTATCATAAAAGCGGCAGGCATTTCCGTCATGCATGCATAGGATAGATCGAAAAGAATGGGCTGCAGGCCGGCGAGAAGGATGACCCATTCTGCATGTTTTATTCCATGCAGGACTGCGATCCGCCATGTAATCAACAGCAGAACCAGAAAGAGCGCCAGGGCAAAAAACATCGTGACGGTATGCCCGAACTGTGCCGGGACGGCAAAGAGCCATTGAGGCAGCGGCCTGTGCCACAACTGTACCGTTATCGGCAGAGATTGAATGACGAACCTGCTGTAAAGATAATGTGCACATTCGTCGATATAGTAGAATTCGTTCGAGAGTAATATCCAGATAGATCCGATTGTGCCGACAATGATTAAAAAAAAAGCCGGCAGCGGATTTTTTATAAGCTGATTGGTTGTGGTCATACAATTGAAAAATAGAATTCTTTTACGATTCATTCAAGTGCCATTCCGGCCGGACTTAGCGAGTNNGGTCACCCTCCCGAGGCGGGCGAGCCGATCGCGACTACATAGCAGCCGGAATACGGCTTTGTCGATTCATGATGGCTCGTTTGCCGTTTTTGGGTGAAATTTGAAATACGCTAAAGGAAGATAGAAAAAGGAACAAGGGATGGAACTATTATTATTTACGTTCCGTTATATTATAAAGTCCATAAGAGCTTATGATCGATTGATACAGTATTGATTTAATTGCAACACACAGTCTGAGAATAGAAATATTCTCGATAATCTTTCATCTTATTTAAGGCTGTTATGGACAAATCGGAATTTCTTACTGCCGCAGGAATCATCAATCCTGCAATCCTATCATTGATGATCTATAAAGCGTCATTCAGCGAAATAAACAGCTCCTTCATAAACTATAACAAATCTCGAGGCTAATCTATGAAATATATAATTGCACTGATTCTTACACTTCTGGGGATCCAAACGATGAAGGCGCAGGAATATACATTTGATTCCCAAATGCACGGCCTTTCTCTCGCTGCTCTTCCCGATATGCAGAGCAGCATGCTTCCCCCGTTACCCGTGATGCAGGACGATTCGCTGCCGCAAATGGTCAAACCGAGACTGCTGCCGGAAAAAATAAGTTTTATGGAAAAAGGACTCTGGGGTGAAAATGGAATTTTGCGTACGACCGGTATTGCTGCACCGCTTACGCCTGAATCGCGAAGGAGCGAATTGTCGCTTCGGCGCACGATGCTCGTTGCCCATCAGATCGGCGGATTTGTAACTCTGGGATTTATGGTTACCGCCGTTTATTACGGCCAAAAAATGCTCAATGAGAACATGAGCAGCAGGAGTGATATGAAGTCCCATAACTTATTCGTTGCAGCTACGATTACTTCCTACAGCCTAACAGGTCTGCTGGCCGTACTTTCGCCGCCGCCGATGATACGTCGCAATGAATCAAGCTCTATAACTCTCCACAAAGCTCTGGCGTGGGTTCATTTTACGGGAATGGTCATTACCCCTATTCTTGGTTCTATGATCCACAAGCGCCTTACAAATATGCAGTTGGCTCATTTTCATCAAGCTTCGGCATATATCACGACAACGGCATTAGCCGCATCACTGATCGTCATAACATTTTAAGGAGGGACACGATGACCCGGTTCAGAATAATATGTTCGATGCTTGCTGCCGTTTGGATAGCTGCTTCTGCACAAACACAAACGATCGGAGCGGTCAAGGATGAGTCTACGGTGACGTATACAATGACTCATCCTCTTCATACATTCGATGCGGTAAGTAAAGATGTCTATTATAGGGCGGAGATTGATGCCGTAAAAAGGGAAATCAAAAAGGTAGTCGCACAGGTTGATGTGACCACATTCGACAGCGGAAATTCAAACCGGGATTCGCATTCGATGGAAGTGATCGATGCAATTTCGTTTCCCTATGTAACCTTTTTCAGTACATCGGTCGTACAAACCGGCGACTCTCTTCAAGTTGCCGGAAAGTTGACTTTTCACGGTGTTACAAAGGATATCGTTCTGCATGGCACGACAAATTGGACACAGGATAAGCTTGTTGTGGATGGAAAGTTTGTTTTAAGTCTTACAGAATTTAAAATCGAACGACCGGCGCTGCTTTTAATGCCTGTAAGCGACGATCTGCATTTTGAATTAAAAGCAGTGTTTGCTTTGAAATAATCAAGAAGTTCGCATAACTGAGTTCTTAGTTCGTAGTTCTTAGTTAAATGCCCATTGTCTGAAGTGCCCGCCTGAATGACTGCTTTAGCAGTCGGGCAGGCTGCGGTTTAAAGTTATTGAGTTATATACTTTGTCGGCTATTTGTTCTGTAGTGTATCATGCTAACGCATGATAACATTCTCAAGCCCCCGGCTTGATTGCGGCTCTAAAAAAAGTCCCGGAATTAATTCCGGGACTTTCTGTTTTTTTAACTGCTGAAAAAAAATATCTCAGGCGATATCCAGCTTTTCCTCCTTTACCGATGATATGTCGGGCGGGGTCGATAAGTTGTGTGAAGCAGCTGCTCCGATTTTTCACCGAGCGGCTGACCGAGATATTCCTCGTAGAGCTTTTGAACGTATGGATTATCGTGCGAACATCTCCAGAGTCCTGCCTGATCTTCCTGATAGAGACCGGCAGCTCGCTTTGTCCGCAGTTCATCGGTGACTCCATACGGCTGGCCGCCGCCGCCGACGCATCCGCCGGGACATGCCATAACCTCGACAAAATGATAAGGAGGATCCTGGCCTGCCGCACGCGCTTCCCGCGCTTTGGCAAGAAGTTTCTCCACGTTTCCGAGTCCATGCGCAACCGCAATGCGGACTGTTTTTCCTGCTACGGTGATTTCTCCCTCCTTGATGCCCTGCAGACCGCGGGTCATGTGGAATTCCATGCGGGAAGGATTCTCTCCGGTAATGAGATAATGTGCCGTGCGCAGAGCCGCTTCCATCACACCGCCAGTCGCTCCGAATATTGTTCCGGCGCCCGTGTATGCTCCGAGCAAATGATCCGGCTGTTCTTCCGGTACCGCGTGGAAATCGATGCCGGATTGCTTGATCATACGTGCAAGTTCGCGCGTCGTTAGCGAAACATCGACATCCTGATAACCTGAAGAAGACATTTCTTTGCTGCGCAGGATCTCAAATTTTTTGGCCGTGCACGGCATAATCGAGACGACGAAAATTTTTGCCGGGTCGATTTTATTCTTTTCAGCAAAATAGGTCTTTGCCAGCGAACCGACCATTGCTTGAGGCGATTTGCAGGAAGAAAAATTCGGAATAATATCGCTGTGGAATTTTTCCATGAAATCGACCCAGGCCGGACAGCAGCTCGTGACGAGAGGCAGTACCGATTTTCCGTGCGCGAACCGTTCTATGAATTCATGCGCTTCTTCCATAATGGTAAGATCGGCTCCAAAGTTGGTGTCGAACACAGCTTTGAATCCCATGCGCCGCAATGCGGCATACGTCTTGCCGGTGAGGTTGGTTCCCACGGGGAAATCGAATGCTTCTCCGATGGCGACGCGGACGGCCGGCGCGATTTGCGCCACGCAAAACGCCTCCGGATCGCGGAGTTTTTCCCATACTTCTTCCGTATCATCGTATTCCACGATAGCGCCTGTGGGACAATGCGCAGAGCATTGGCCGCAGCGTACGCAGGGCGAGTCCGCAAGATGGATATCGCCTGCAGCGGAAATGCGCGTGTCGATGCCGCGCTGCAGAAAACTCAGCGCCCACACATCCTGTATCTGCTGGCAGACCTGGATGCAGCGCCCGCAGGTGATACATTTGCGCGGATCCAGCGTGACCGCATGCGTCGTTTCATCCAGTGGTAAATCGGGAACGATACTGTCCAGATGCGTCTGGCGCAAGCCGAAATGAGCGGCAAGAGTCTGCAGCTCGCAATTCTGACTGCGTCCGCAGGTGAGGCATTCGTTGGGATGCTTGGATAGAATCATTTCGATCACGGAGCGGCGAACCTGAATGATTTCCGGATCCTCTGTGGTGATTTCCATGTTCGCTTCCAGGGGAGTGCAGCATGCGCGGAGCATTTTTGCAGTGCCCTTGACCCGGACAATGCAGATGCCGCAGGCTGCGGTGGCATCGAGATCGGGATGTTTGCACAGAGTCGGGATATGGACGGAGACCTGCCTGGCAGCATCCAGAATCGTGACCCCCGCCTGAACTTCAACGGGAAGTCCGTTTATTATTGCATGAATCTTTTTAGTCATAAGTAAAGTCTCTTTTCAATTATTTGTGAGCGGGAACTAATCGTTCCCGGAATTCATGTTCGTAATAGCGCAAAGCTGAGAGAATCGGATTGGGAGCTGTTTGTCCCAGTCCGCACAGCGATGCCTTTTGCATAGCGTGCGCCATCCGGCGTATGGTGACAAGATCTTCTTCCTTGCCTTTACCGTCCGCAATGTTGTTCAGAAGCCGCAGGATTTGCGTTCCGCCGATGCGGCATGGAGCGCATTTACCGCACGATTCATCTACGCAGAAGCCGAGATAGAATCGGGACAACTCCACAACGCTGTCCGTTTCGTCCATAACGATCATGCCGCCGGAACCCATAATGGAACCGAGCTGCTGCAAATGTTCGTACGTAATCGGAGTATCCAGCTTGTCGGCAGGAATCAATCCGCCGGAGGGGCCGCCTGTTTGAACTGCTTTGATCGGTCCGCCGGATGCGGTTCCTCCGCAGATTTCCTCAACTACTTCACGGAGAGTCATACCCATGGGAATTTCCACCAACCCGGAATATTTTACTTTTCCGGTGACCGCAAAGACTTTTGTGCCGGTGGATTTGCCGGAACCGATACCGGCAAACCATCGTCCGCCGTGAAGCAGAACCTGAGTAATGTTTGCCAGCGTCTCCACATTGTTGATCATCGTGGGCTGCTTCCACAAACCGCGCACGGAGGGATAGGGGGGACGCGGAGAAGGCGTGCCGCGTTTACCTTCCACGGAAGCGATCAGCGCGGTTTCTTCGCCGCACACAAACGCTCCGGCGCCGAGCCGGACTTCTATGTTGAAGCTGAAATTCGCTCCCAGAATATTGCTGCCCAGGAGACCGGCTGCGCGGGCCTGCTTGATTGCTTTTTCTATGCGTTCAATAGCGAGCGGATATTCCGCACGGATGTAGAAAAATCCGGTTTGTGCTCCGATGACATAACCGCCGATGATCATTCCTTCCACGACGGCATGCGGATCGCCTTCCAGAACGCTGCGATCCATATATGCACCCGGATCTCCTTCATCGCCGTTACAAATGATAAAGTGCTCGTCCCCGATAGACGCGCGCGTCATTTTCCATTTTGACCAGACGGGAAAACCTGCGCCGCCGCGTCCGCGGAGTCCGCTGGTTTTCAATTCTTCAATGACTTGTTCAGGAGTCATTGATGAAAGAACTTTTTTAAGCGCCTGATAACCGCCGCGATCGATATACTCATCGATATTTTCCGGATCGATGACGCCGCAATTGCGCATGACAATGCGGTATTGACGCGGGCCCGTGCGAGGCGGATCTCCTGCTGCTTGCGCCAGTTCGGCAAGTCCCGGTACCCGGTGGTCATCCGGCAAGCTGTGTTTGTCCGCATACTGCGTGACAAGCTCCCGCGCGAGTTCGGGCGTCATCTCGCCGTACATCACTGGAGATTCGCCCGGTACGCGGAATTCCACGAGCGGTTCCATGCTGCACATGCCGGCACAACCGGTGCGTGTAACGCGCCAGTCGAGCGAATGGCTCTGTATCGTTTCCACCAGAGCGTTGAATACGGCGTCCGCGCCGGCCGCAAGGCCGCATGTGCTCATACCTACTTTGATCCAGGGTTTGTCGAATGTTTGAATTTGAACGCCCTGACGGGCGTCGAGATCTTGAAGAGTTAATCGTCCCATATTATGCCTTTTCTTTTTCTTTGTTCTTGCATTTGCAAAGATGCGCTTCGAGCGAGTCGACGGTCACCTTTGCGAGCAGTGTTTCGTTTTCAGTAACCACAGGAGCCAGGCCGCAGCATCCGACACAGCGGACCATCTGGAGATGAAATTCCCCATCTGCCGAGGTCTCTCCGGGAGAAATATTTAAAGATTCTGAAGCGTGTTTGAGCAATTTCGGTGCGCCTTTCAAATAACAGGCGGTGCCCATGCAAACGGAAACAACATGCTTGCCGGGGGATTTCAGTTTGAAGTAATTATAGAAGGTGATAACTTCGTAGATGCGTGCGAGGGGCACATCCATCTGTTCTGCCAGTTCCATGGCTGCATCCCGCGGCACATACCCGAATCGGTTTTGCAGGCCGTGCAAAGCCATAATCAGGCTGCCGCGTTTGTTCTTCCACCGCTTGGCAATAAGTACAACATCATCTTTTGTTGCTGATTCGTTCATATTAATCTCCGAATTATTTTTGTAAATCGATGTTAGAAGAACGGGCTGCACTGCCGTAAAACCACTATGCCGATCCCGTCCTCAACTGAGGTGATACATGAAAATCTCGATGGGGGGGGGNNGTAAAAAACATCGTGATTGCTGTTTCTCGTAGACATGAGAAGTGTTGCGTTTAAAAAATATGACAATATTGGTTTCGATGCAATGAAAAATCGGAATCATAATTTTTATTAATCGAAATGTGTCGATGCTGAATATTTGTTTTTATAATTCAGGAAAATAATTTATATGTAAAAATCAAGTTGGTGCTCTTTTCAATTCCTGAAGAGGAAGAAAGCACACTGGAGTTTCAATTTTCATTTTTGTCTGAAATGCGGAAAGGAAGTGTGTTAAGTTCAATGAGAATTAAAATGCAGAAGAGTTTAAGAATAAATATAACACAATTAATTTGCTTGCTATGAGGACCATAGCTGCAGGCGCGGTCGATTTGTTTGCCCGCTGTTTTTGTACCCGGCATGCATTATAATGCGGCGGGCGACTGGAGCGGGAATTCTGCCTGTAGAGTCCTGCATGTAGAGTCCTCCATAGGAGTTCCTGCGGAACTGCTCGCAGCAGGACAACATTCCCGATGTTACATTTTTTTCCGTGCTAAAAAGGGGGCATAAACGGCAGATTATTATGCAACAAATTTTTCTTAAATTCGTTTATGATCTAAAGGCATTTCAGGAACACAGAGATGATATTAAAAAAACCATTTGAATTCTTGTGCGGATCGTTTGGCGGGTCTGTGAATCTTGCTTTTATTCTCTGTCTTGTTCTTTTGCCCTTGCTTGCTGCAAATGGGCAGGAACTCCTCTCCCCGCAGCCGAAAGACTCCACTACTGCAAAAGCAAAAAAGCAGCCGATAGGACGGACGGGGGACACGTCTATCACCCACGCCGAATTGCATGTATCCGAATTATCGGCAGGGAGAATCGATCTTATGGTACCGCTGTCGCTCAAGACGTTTCCGCCGAACCTTCCCTCTTCACTCGAGCAAGCAATGACGCTTTCGGTTCCCGTTCCTTCTGCGGCGTTGCGGGCGAATGCGGATATTTTATCCGCATGGAAAAGCGACCTTGCCAGGCAGGATGAGTATAAGACATTGAAGACGATAGCTGCATCGATAGAAATGACCGGAACCGCTTATCTGGCGTATCTCTCCTTGAAAAGGTACGGACTGAAATAGGGAGGTAGCCGGCAAAGTAGTAAGTATCATATATCCGGATGAGTCATTTATATTTCTCCTATTCTCTTTCCGAACACGCTTGGGTGCGCTTTCGCTGTGACTGGTTATTTGATATTTACGAATTATTCTGAGACCTGAAATCGTAATTTGCAAATCCTGCGATGTTGACAGGATTCATCGTATAATTGCGATTTCTTTGATTTCAGTCTATCACTTTCTGAATTCCTTTTATAATTCTAAAAACGTGAATTATTTATAAACATATTGATTCGGAATATTCTCATATAATTTCCTTAGAAAATTAGGATCGTATAAGAAAAAAAGACCGTTCTGGATTTAATGAGAGGTTTTTGGCAGAAGTGTTCCGTGATATACGCATAAGTGGGTATTGACTTCATCTCAAATCTATCGTATCATCTGTTCATTATCCGTTTTAATAAATCCACTGCACTTATTATGATTCATTTCTATAACTATGCGTTTTTAAAGGAAGAACAGCCCAAAAAATAGTTTCTATGACAAAATATTTTGTGTATTTGTTTGCTCTCATATTTTTGCTTCCCGCTTTAAACTGCAGGAAAAATCCGGTTGAACCGCCTCCGCCGCCGGATGGATCTGACGCTGCAAGCAATAATTTCACTTGGACCACTTACGCTTTCGGGGATGGTTCATGCAGTTGTATATTGAATGATGCTGCGATTATAAATGATACACTTATATATGTGGTGGGTCCGCTCCATATTGCTTAACTCAATGGAACGGAAAAGAATGGACATTGAAGCGTCTTTCTGGAACAAAGCATGGGAGCGCTCCAGTAAAATTTCTTATACCATATATTTTATGAAAGTTACATGGAATTGTATGAGGTGATCATGAACAAAATTGGACAAAGTTTCTTAAGGTAAAATACATCATGGACAAAACAATGAAATATCTGAAATTTTCATTATTAGTGTTTGTTATAATAATATTTGGCGCTTGTGTAAATAATCCTGTAAATTCGCCGGAAGTCAATAACCAGGAATTAGATAATGCCTTTAATCAAGCTGCTTCATTTTCACAATTAAAAAGCCTTGTTGTTGCCAGGAATGGAGTAATTATTAAGGAGCAATATTTTAGATCAGGAGGTGCGGATGTACCGTTCGATGTCCGTTCTGTCACTAAAAGTATTACGTCGCTGTTAATTGGAATTGCAATAGACAAAGGGTTTCTTACATCAGTCGATCAAACAATAGGTGAGTTTTTGGGGCCGCTCGTTAGCCGCCTTTCGGCCGATGAAGCTGCAATAACAATAAAGGATCTTTTAACGATGAGCGGCGGATTTACATGGAATGAACTTGGTAATACGACCGAGTATAACAATTGGTTTTATGTTGCACCGAACCAGGTTCAGTATGTTTTCAATAGATCTCTTGCTGCTAAACCGGGACAGGTATTTGACTACAACTCTGCAGCTGTGCACCTGCTTTCGGTGATTCTTACAAGAGCTACAAATATGAAAACCCAGGACTTTGCCCAAAAATATTTATTTGATTCGCTTGGGTCTGCAATCAGTTCCTGGGAAACTGACCACCAGGGTTACAATAACGGTGCAGCGGGAATAAACCTTACTCCGCATGACATGATTAAGATAGGGCAATTGATGTTAAACGGCGGCACTTATAACGGCAAAAGAATTGTATCCACTGAATGGATCCAGGAAACAATAAACTTCCATATAACAACAAAAAATGTCTTTGAGTTTGGACCCGGATACGGTTATTGCTGGTGGTGCGGCCAAAACATTAAGGGTCATTATGCTTTTGCTCTCGGATTTGGAGGACAATTTATAATTGTTGTGCCTAGATTGAATCTTGTTGTTACTGCAACAAACAATTACAGCGGGTTGAGCAGTTCTTTTGCTGATAACAACATGTTTGAAACATTAAGTTTGATTATGGACAATATAATACCTGCGTTTAATTAAACAACGCTTTCACCATATATCACATATGTTATAGAAATCTAAAACGATTAATACAGGAAGGTCTCTATGAAATATTCTATCTTTTATTCTTTTCTTATCCTGTTATCTATTTCTCTCTTTTGCAGCCGTACTTATGCGCAGGAATATTCCCGGTTATTAAATTTTACTTTTTTTGGCGGGGCAGCATTTCCACTCGGTGATTTCAGCAGTACTACCGCAAATAATGCAGGTTTTGCCAATACAGGGTACTGTGTAATGATTGAAGCCGATAAATATATTAGTAAAGATGTGTNNTGTGTACTGGGCATCGTCGATTTCGTTCGCAGTCAATGGCCTTAATAAAAACTCTTTGCAGAGTTCCCTGGGAACTTCTCTCGCAATACTCATAGGAAATAACATGGGGTTTGTGTCAAATGTTTGGGCCGGTAATTATACAACAACATGGATAATGACAGGTTTCGGCTTTGAAATGCCTGTTTCATCTACTGTAAAAATTTATAGTGTCGAACAAATAGGCCTTCTGATTTCGACATTTTCGGATATTTCGTTTTCAAACTACAATACATCAGGAACTCTGACAACTGCAGCAGGAACAGCGTTTGCCGCTGAGTTAGGCGCAGGCGTTATTATAAATAATATAAATATGGGACTAAGGTATTATGCAGGTGAGCCTTATCATAGACAGACGCTGACCTTTTCAGGTTCCACAGAAAACATAAGAGAGGAGTTCCCTGTAACGATAGTGCAATTTATCATCGGCTATAATTTTTAATGCTTAAAACTATTCACACAAACCGCCGGTGATGCTCAAACTTCATTTAGTACGAGGCACGACAGGAAGATTGAAAGTAACTGTTGGAACGAATCTCAGCAATCTCCAATGAACGCTGGTGGAACAATATGCAGTCGCCGGTGTAAGCGCCAGGGGTTAAGCTAATACCGTAACGATGCAGCCAACACAGGCAGCGGCAGTCACTCTCGGCAGCTATCCGAATCCCTTTAACCCAGCCACAAATATCAGCTATCAATTAGCTCTGTGATTTATTGAGAGAATATCGCCGCCTGTGATTGCTAACCTAAATGACATGCAGCGAATTGTATCTGAAACAATGAAAAACAATTTTTGTGCTCTCATGTTCCCCGAATTATAAGTCATCACAGCCCGCTCTTTTTCTCTTCCGAAGAAGTGAGGAGAATATTGTTTTTTCCATCGATTCTTGAATACTTTCGGGACTCTCTGGTAAAAAACAACGTCAATGTGAATGACGCTATGCAAAACAACCTTTTTTTGTTATATTTAAGGTATTCAAGAAGATTTGAGTCTTCTGATTCGCACATAAAGGCACGTTTCAACGTTTGAGCGCGAAGCGGAATATCTACAATACCATCAAGCATTAAATCAAAGAGAACAGCATGCAATTGCCCGGAAAACCAATCGCAACCTTGCAGTCGGATGCAAGAGACTTCGTCAATCTTTATACTTTGCTCGGCGAACGAGCGGAGAATTTTCTGCCGAAGCATATCGTCGACAGTTTAAGAAATTTTGTGCGGCTCTGCTGCGAGGAGTCGGACGATCCGGCGCGCCAGCATACGGAGATCGATAAAAGCATTCTCGAGCTGAAAGAGCTGATCCCGGGATACACCGATGTATCGCTCATGCTTTTCCCGCATGAAGATTCGAAGGCTTTTCAATATACGGCTAAGAAGCAGTTCTTTGCCAACAAGCTGCAGTCATTTCTCGATACCGAGCTCGTTGATGAGGCGACAAAGCTGCAGACATCGAATATTCTCAGGGCACACGATTATTCAATCGGCACGCCGCCGGTAACACAGGCCCAGATCGATTTGATGTACAAATTAATTCTCGGGGACGATACGGGAGAACTGCGCAAGTTCCGGGATGTTATCGGTCTCAGCGGCGATATCGAAGAAGCCCAGTGGAATTACTTTATGGATGTGCTTGAACAGATGGTCATTCAAAGCACACATTATACGACCAATGCGGAAAAAAGAGATTTTCTTTCCCGGATCGAACTGACCGTGAATTTCAAAGGGTTGAACGGATTCATCCGGTCGGTCGTGGGCGGCGGCGCGAATACCGTTATCGAACTCCTTGCGACGGAGATGTTCAACGTAAAGGATGTGCGGGTCATCGAGTTTACCGATGCCGATGCGCTCTTCAGTCAGATTCAGAACGATATGACCAGCATCTTTGTCGTCAAGGCGAAGAGCATGCGCAGGAACGTATTCAACGATCTTAAATGGTTTACCTACCTGACGCGCATCGTTATCGTCGACGATTCGCCCGAATCGTGCAGCACGAATACATCGCTCGTTTTCGGACTTCATAACAAGATCATCAACACGCTCAATAAAGTGCACACTAAAAAATTGGGTGCGCTGGCGAATACACAATTGAACCTGCGGCTCATCTTCGAGAAGGTCAACGACTCGAGCCTGGATAAATTTAGAGTCTGCGCAGAACAGAAAATAGCGGATTATGAAAAAGAGCTGGAAGAGTTCAAGCAGGAACAGCTCGGAGAAACGCACAGCCGGAAGAAGGATATCACTCTTTTCAAATTCAACGACTATGCTAAACAAATCATCAAGGACAAATATGCTCTGACCAAGCTCCACGATTATATCGTGCTCATTCAAAACTGCAAGGAACCCGGGCGGCTGCAGAAATTGAACAAAGAGTTGATCCATGAATTTGAAGCCAGGACGAAAGCATATTTCTATTCGAACATCGAGCAAGTGCATATCGCAACGATCGTCGAAGGAGGCGGGCGCGGCCAGCTGCGCATGTACGGCGTCTACCTGATTCAGCGGATTTTAAAAACCATCGATCCAAAGATCGTAGAAAAATGCAAGGCGATCATCGATATCATCCCGAACACGTACCAGCGGACGCTGAGGAATCATTATCATAAAAATTTTGGGGTCAATCTTTTTCTTGAGAAGTACAAGGAATTTATCACGAAAGTCGAGAATGAATCGAATAACAAGGGAAGGTTTACGAATTTCCTGATCGATATCGGTATTCACGATTCGTATCAGAAAAAATCGGCGGAAGAGCAAAAAATTATCAAGGAATTCATCAATAACCTGGTGAACCTGGATATTACATCCATCGCGGACGATGTACAGATGATCATCCGGGATATACTGTTCAACACCGCTCTGAAGCCGTACATCGTTTTCAACACGGAAGCTTCGTGGGAATACAAAGATCTGTTCCCTGTCGACCGGTTCGATATCAATCCGTTCGATCTCGAGGTCGGACTGAACGGCGAGAAACGGATCGATTTTGAACGGTTGTTCCACCGCTTAAACAGGATGAAAAACACGTTCCAATTGTTCGACGATACGGGAACGCTGTGGGACCGGTTCTGTGAAAACCTGACGATCATTATTAACGATCCGTCCAACCCGTCGGGTTATACGGATTTCAACAACCCGTCACTTATCAAGTTCCTTAAGTTCATGAACAATAATAAGGTGACGCTGCTTTTGGATGAGGCGTACAGCGATGCCATTAAGATCGACGATCCGGAGGAGCCGAAATGGCGCACGATCTCCCGGTACGTGATGAACAATATCACATCGCTGCCGAACATCAGCATCGTTTCGTCGCTGTCAACGACCAAGAATCTCGGCGCCACGGGGAACCGGCTCGGTTCGCTCATTGCAACGCCGGCACGGGAAGACGTTATCGAATTTGCAAGGAAACAGTACAGCATTGAAAAAGGGAACACAAATTCCCTCTTCATGCTGGTCAATACCATCGAAGCCGCCCAGCTTTCGAAGAAGATCAAAGACAATATGGAGTCGGAACTTCCGAAAGACGCTTCGCGGTATAAAATAAAAGCATTGATCGAAAATTATATTATCGACGAATTAGACAGTTACGACGAGAGGAAATCCGCGGATAAGAAAAACCATTCCATCAAACGGTTCTCGCCGTTCGAAGGAAGTCCGCTGCATGTGTTCCTCCTGGAAGAGCTGGTGTCGCTCGATAAACTCGACGTACTCGGTTTGCCAGACGATTTTAAGTACAAAGGCGAGCCGTTCTACAAATATTATCAGGATCACATCGTCAAAGAGATCAACACTTTCAGAGTGAATAAACTCTTCCGCCGTGAATGCATCAAGAGGCTTCACATGGCGAAAGAAATAGCCAGAGATGTGATAGAAAAAAATCAGGCCGAAAAATATTTTGAAGTGCTCGATTCCGACGGATCGTTCCTTTTCAATATTCTCCTGAAGGAATTTTTCTCGTATCAGGACCTTGAGAAATTTACGAAGAAGCTTGCAGAGCAGCGCGGCATTTCCGTAGTTCCGTACCTGACCGGATTTCTCCGGTTCTCCCTGGGTGATTATGTCGAAGGTTCGGACGAGAGCTACGACATCTTTTCAAAGGAATTTGAAAATTCTCTCCGGATCGTTCTCAAATACTGGAAGCTGTTCTACGAAGCGAAAACAAATCCGGAAACGAAAGAAAAAAGAACGGAGGATATCCTGGACGATATCTTCCGGACATCGTCGGATATGGAGTTCGTGGATTCGGTCCTTGCCGACTTCGACGTTGTCAAGAATCTCAAAATAACGTCCAAGAACAGCCTGACCATCAGCAATATACAGACGCTGTATCATGCTTTTCCGAAAGAATCGGGCGTCACGATCAATACGATCCGCGGTTCGAAAAATTCCGTTTTTGAATTTTACGAGAATGTCGGAAGCTGCACGGATTTGAAAAGCTTCATTGCAAGCAAGGCATTTACGAAAATTTATGAAAACCTGCTTCCGCAAATCTATAAAAATATACCGTCTATCAAGAATCTCGATTTCAACGCAATCGCTTCAAAATACGGAAAAGCCGCTATACTGAAATATATCGGGAATAAAATAGATTTTCAGCCCAACAGTTATGTGCTCGATGATCCGGATGAAAAGAACATTATGAAGGAAATTCTTCTCGAGCTGGAAAAAATTCTCTTCTCCGATTCGAAAGTAAAAATTCTTGCACTGAATGCTTCTAAAGATCCGGCGGGGGATAAAGCGAAGCTCGAAGGCGTTAACAGGATCCTGCGGAAATACGTAGAGGAACTGCTGCTGCATTTCAATCTTCCATTCGGACAAATCGGCTTTGAACCGACCGTGCGCGAGATTGTCCGGACGACGGTCGAGAAGTTCGAAGAAGTCGTCGGTAAACCGGTCAGTGAATTCAACCTCGCGGCATATGTCGATGAGTATTCCGCGCAGATCACGGCATCCGGCATACCCGCAGGATTCTCCTCCAAGCTGAAAGGTTATATCTCGCAGGTATTGCAGGGGAGCATTCTCGACCGCAGATGTTCGGATACGGACAGACTTCTCCGGTTATACCTCCTGAAAAGAGGCCGGAGCTTTGAAGATCAGGTGAAAGCGAAAATTCTCTCCTTAAGCGGAAAAATAAACGCTGCAGGAGAAGGCGAAGTACGACTGTATGCGGAGGACTTCGTTTACGGCATCCTCACGGATGAACTGGAACAAATTGCAGCCGCCATCCTGAAAGCGGAAAGCGCGAAGATCACGCAGGGAATGCTGCACAAGGAGTCCCGCGCCGTTGCTTTGTTGTTCATTGAAATTATGAACAAAACAAAATCGACGGAATATTACAGCTGCTACAATCATACGATGATTAAATTTGTGGAAGCCGTTTACCGAAGACAGAATTCCAGCTTCAACGAGATGATTCAGCACGGTATTACGATTCATAAGGGATTTTCGCTCGATGTGCCGCAGGATTCGTCCGTTGCGTGGATTCTAAAGCTCATGGCAAAATGCGGAGTCATAGGTCTGGAGCAAACTGTTCAGGCGCATACTCGCAGTGCGACCGATGCCAAGAGGCGTGTCTATCCGTTCCATAAAGCGGATAGGGAAGAGCAGGGACAGGAGCCCCGCAACTATTCCGAGCCGCACGAATATTTGAAGAGCATGGACATCAAGCCGGTCTCTGCGTTCTTCGGAAAGCGGATGGAAAAATTCATTGAAAACATGGATGAGAACGATTACCGGTGCAAAATTATTCAGCACGGTCTGGTCAAAGTTCTCTATGTTTTCCAGAAGAGCTACAGCAAATATCTGGCTGACAATTACAGGCTTATCCAGGCTGACGAAGTGAGCGTGGAAGACGTAAAAAAATTCCTGCCGGATGTCATTCTTTTCTACGGAGCGCCGGAGAAAGTGCTGTCCTTCCCTCATATCGGGTATTTCGATCTGAAAGGACCGAAGGGAAATATCAAGACGCTGGTGACCCCTTTGAAAAAAGGAGTCGACTATTTCGGCAATATCAAAAAACCATGGCTGACCATGGTGAATGAAAAAGTAAAAGAGATGGGAGGCGTTCCTGTTCACGGATCGCTCTTTGCCGTGGAAGAAGAGGACGGGAGCCTGTTTATCGTTCAGATCGACGGGGACAGCGGAGTCGGAAAGTCCGAAATGCTTGCAGCCATGATTCTCAAATGGCTGAAAAAAGACCTGCCGGGCATACGCTCTATTAAATTAATTGCGGCGGATATGTTCTTTATTTTCCCCGACAATAAGGGCAACCTGTACGGTATCGGCACGGAAGAAGGCGATTTTTCGCGTGTAACGGATTACGATCCCGAATTTATCAAATACTATTATTCGCTCTTCGCAAAAGCTGCGGACAGCAATGTGGAAGATTTGAATTCCCGAAGCACAATCAGCGGAATGTGCGATATCACCATGCCGTTTAAAATCGACGTTATGCTGACCGCCAGTAATTTCGGGCGGGCGGAAGCCGGTATTACGCGTTATGCGAATCCGGAAAACTTCCTGCTCTACCGGGACTCGCACGGCGAACGCATGGAAAAAGCGACGAGTTCCGATAATCCTCATTTGCAGAGAACACTCCTGCGTTATACGAGCGATAAAAACATCGTCGAAGTGATGGATAAGCACGGCAATACGATCGACGATGTGCTGAATTGGGAATGGGACGACTTTGCAAAAAAATATTATCTCTGCGCCTCGTATAAAATGATCGATAAAATCGATCTTGAGGATGTGGTCAATAAAATTTTTGTCGGCAAAATATTCAAGCATAAATCCGGTGCGTATAAAATCACGAAAGTGAATTTCGATATTATTAAAAACAAATTCATTGCATCGGCAAGTTCCGTCTCATCCGCTGCGCATGCAGAGAAAAGCTCCGCAGAAACAAAATATGAATTCCTGCTCGATAAAGGAATCTTTATGAGCATCTTCAACGCTCTTGCCAGTACTCCGGCTGGCCAGCCGTTCGTTGCAGAAGAAGGACAGATGGAATCGCGCAGGCACCTGATCGAAATTCTCAAGGGCGGAAACGACGGAGAGGGGAAGGGAAAGAATATAAGGCTCGGTATTCTATCGACCGATCTCGGACGGAAGGGAAAAGAAATTACAGGCCCGCAGGCGGCCGCTGAAGACATGAAGACGATGATTCAGGAAGTCCGGATATTCAGAAGCGATATCAACGAAAGCAAGAACGGAGTCCAGCGGCTTGTGTACGAAAAATACCGGCATATTTTCAACGGTCACAGGCATAACAGCGAGGTATGCAGGTATAACTTCGTGCTCTTCCAGATCGAGCAAATGAAGAAAGCATCATTTGTGCGGATCGACAATCTGAAAACTCCGGTCGATTTATCGGGCATCAAAGGATTCCAGCAGGTAGATCCGGAGAAAGCGTTCAGCCCGCTGCTCGTGACGCCGAATATCAATATCGAATTGAATACATTCACCGAAACCTACGAGCAGCTGATGAACCTGCCGAGCAATCCTGAGATTGCGGATGATTTCTATGAAGACACCGGCCTTCTCTATATTGCAGAAGGATACAGCGCAGAGACGATCATCAATAATATGGTACTCCAGCTTCTGATTCTGAGCGGCTACCTGACGATTGAAGATATAACACGCGGCAGAATTACGGAAAAAGTCAATCGGGAAACGCTTGCCGCTGCAAAATACGCTGCAATCAAAAAGCTCAAAGAACTCAAAGAGCAGAAAAAGAAATAATCAGCAGTTTTTTCCCTGGAGAGAAGCCGGTTCAGCAATGATCCGGCTTCTTTTTTTTTCATTGGAAATTTTCGGGTCTTTTGACGCAGCAGGATTGAATAAAAACACAACCGCTGAGCGGTTTTGGAAAATTGCTTTTAAATAATAATATTCTGCGGTTTGGATTCGAGAGCAATTTCACGATCGTAGATCCAGCTGAATTTTTCGACTCCGGTAAATTGAATCCGTCCGGCAAGTCTGTGATACCGTTCGGAAAGAGTGCAGAGATATTCCTGGGCTTTTGCAGCCGCATCCGATATGCCGGTCAATCCCGCAATTTTCCATTCATTGACGAGTGTTCCGATGATTTCCGCATAATCGGCAGATGTGTACACTCCGGTCTTTTGAGCGACGAGTGAAAATTTTGCAAAGAGGTTCTTTTCTTTTCCGTCATCCATGAGCATTGCCGGCATCGCGATTTTAGATTTCATCATTTTTGCGAAAGCTATGACGGCGCGAGCCGGGTCGAGTTCGAATATTTTCGTCATGAAGAGTTTGTACGCTTTCTCGTGACGGGCTTCGTCGCCGGCAATCATGCCGCAGATTTTATGAAGCCGGTCTTCACCTGCCCGCTTTGCCAGTATTCCGACATTGCGGTGTGAAATTTTCGTCGCCCTTTCCTGAAAGGATGTGTAAATAAATCCGAGATACGGGTCATTTTCGGTCTGCGGATCGAAACCATTATTCAGGAGATTGTGTATGGTGGTTTCGACGGAACGCATATCGACGCGGCCTGAGAGATAAAGATATTTGTTAAGCAGGTCGCCATGCCGGTTTTCTTCCGATGTCCATCCCCGGCTCCAGCGCGCCCAGGGGGAGGAACTTGTTCCGGTTTGATCCGTTATGCCGCGCAGGCGGTTCAGCCATGTTTGATATGTGGGCAGCGCCTCCTCCGTGACCATATCCCCGACAAGAACGACAAGCGCTTCATCCGGCAGGCAGCTTGCCTGCTGCCGGAATTCCGTAATGCTCTCTATCCATTGATCGCTTTTCAGGTCGGGAAGGAAATCGCTCGGCTGCCAGCTTTCATTGACCGGACAGAGCAGAGAAGGGATCTGCTCATCAAGAAAACCCTCCATGCTTTTGATAACTTCGAACTGGGGGGATGTTGCGGTTATACTATCCTGTGAACTCATACGTATCTCCCGAAAAAAGATATTCCTGGTAACAATCATGAATGTATTCCCCTGTACTTTTTTTAAAACATAGATGAGAGCAGTAACGTTCCGCCTCTTAAAATAATTTGGTTTTCCCCATTCTCAGTGAATTTTCAACAGCCCGGTAAGAACTGGAAAAAAGCGGAGAGAGTTAGAAAAAATAAGCAGTCTTTGCTGATTGCTCATGAATCGTTTTGCCTTTTCATCAGGACGAATAATCTTTTAACGATGCTCTTTATTAAAAAGGGGAATTTTGATATATCAATATCTCGCTGAGTAATAACCTTTATTTAGCATAAATGAAATAGTGTTCGTTATTCGTCTTGAGCCATAGTTAAAGTGCCGGGCATTCGGTATATTATATAAGAATATAAGAGAACAGCCTCAAATCCGCCTGAGGATGTACTTGATGTTAAGAGAAATTATATGAACTTTTAAGATACTCGATCAACAATAACAAGAAAGAAAGCTGCTGAAAAAAACGGAATATGAGCATTTTCAGTCATTATAAACCATTATAAAGGAGGTATTCATTAAACTATTTTTAACATTTTTATTTTTGTCCGTATGCATACGGACTGCGCTTGTAAATTGACAGTCAGCGGTATTGCTTGTGATATGCCTAAATAAAAAGACTTCCACCAACTTTTTGGAGACATACAATGAAACATTTTATCGCAGTTTTGTTTTTATTCGTACCTTTTTCTTTCGCACTGGCCCAAATTCCGAATGCAGGCTTTGAATCATGGACAAGCGGCCAGCCCGACGATTGGTTCACGACCAATGTGAACGGCATCGTTGCTCCTGTAATACAATCATCCACAGCGTTTGCAGGCAGTTCTTCGCTTTGCGGCACTGTCATAGCTTATGCAACCTATATATTCCCGCCTGTGATTAAAGCCGGCACCACAGGACAGGGCTTTTCGGTCTCACAGCGGTATGCGGCGTTTACCGGAAATTATCAATTTACTCCGGTTGGCGGCGACGAGCTGCTTATATATTCTTTAATGTCTAAAGGCGGAACAACTATTGCAGCCGGCACGATAACGATAGCCGATGCAACATCAGGGTGGCAAACATTCAATATCCCGTATAACTATCCGACATCGGACGTTCCGGATTTGTGCACAATTCAGTTTACCTTGGTCCCGAACGGAGCGGCTTATCATGTCGGTTCATCGATGCTGATTGACAACCTCGCTTTTTCGAATGCCACAGGAGTGGGGAAAGGACCGGCAGGCTTGCCGAAGAATTTTGCGCTTATGCAAAATTATCCGAACCCGTTCAACCCAAGCACGACAATCGCATTCGACTTGCCGGTTCAGTCGCAGGTGACATTGAAACTCTACGATCTTCTTGGAAGGGAAGTAGCCGTCCTTTTTCAAAATCAGATCATGGAAGCCGGGAGTCACAGCACTCAATGGAATGCCTCTGCTCAGCCGAGCGGTGTGTATTTTGTGCGATTGACCGCCGGAAATTTTAGTGCGATGAGAAAGCTCATTCTTTTAAAATAGTCAGATTAGATGAGGTTGTCTAAAAAGAAAGAATTACGGTAGGACAAACATTCCTGTTTGTCGTTTTTCTTCAATATTGGACAGGCAAGAATGCCTATCCTACCAACAAATGAACTTTTTGGACAACCTCATCTAATGAAGTGAAAGAGACTTTCGAATCGAGGCGCTCTTCCACCGTCTGAGCAGTTCTTTGCAGATTTTTAATCAAGTTCGCTTTGAAAAGGATCATTAGGTAATTATGGGGAATAATGTGCCTTTTAATCTTGAAACGACGCAGGCATGTGTTCCAATGCACATTCTTCCATTCTTTTTCCCGTTCAGACTTGAAAAATCGCTCGAACTTGCGGATATTACATCTTGAAGGCATGAGGAGGAATACTCTATGACAGTTCGTTCATTGATTGCTTGTACATTAATTGCTCTTTCGGGCTGCGCTTCATTCAAGGAACTGCAGCCGAATCCGGAAATTGTGCCGGATGAAGGGCAATATCGAGACTTAAAAAATAAAGATGAAAATTTTAAGCTTGCAAAAGACGACCAGTATGTTGTAAAATTTCCGAAGCCTGCGAGGGAAGACTTTTATCTCGTTCTGGTCGGAAAAAGCAAACCAAAAATTCATTCATACCTTAAAAGCTTTTTCGATGCGGAAGCCGATTCGACATTGACGCATTCCTTCGGCATTAAGGAAGGAACGAATCAGGTCATTTCGGATCAAAATGTGCCAAGCGACAGCATAACGCTCTATCCTATCGATTCCTCCTCCGCTTTATATTCCTGGATTATCGACACAGTGCGGGAAGATGTCGATCTCGCCCTCCGTTATCGTTATGTCCGCCAATGGCGGTATGCGTACGAAAATGAATTTGCAAGAATCGATGCGATCTGGACCGCGAGCGTGCAGGATCGAAGCGTCTATAATGCTCTCACACCGGACTCGAACACGGATTCTCTCGATACAGCCCGTCTCATCGCGTTGTTCACACCGACGTATAAAAACATCCGGACAGTACAGAAAGATATCCGGAAGCTCGGTCAGATTTTTCCTCCGGATGTGAAGAAACCGGGAGATTCGACATATACGGCCTACCTGAAATACAGCGCGCAGGTAGACGATGAACTTCTTTTCCAGAAAAATTTTCTTGATGTATTGACAGTCCTGCAAATAGAAAAGAAAACACGGGATGATATCTCCGCGTTTCTCCGGGCAGCCCCGGAGTTTATAAAGTACTTTGCAGAATCGAAACACGCGCCGGAAAGGATTGTTGAAAAAGTCCGGAGTATGCTCAAGGGGCGGCTTGATGAAGTGCTTCCGTTCTACGAAGATGCGTTAAAGAAAAGCGATGAGGGATCGGACCAATCCTTTGCGGAACTTGCGAAAAGCGAAGAACTGTACACGGCGTGCGGTGAAACGGTCCCGGACGATCTGAAAAAATTGATCCCGTTCGTCCAAAAATATTCGGAAGAATGGGAAGCCATGCGTACCGTCGATGCGAATCTTTCGGATATCGATGCGCTGGTGGCCGGACTCAACGAACGGCCGTCCGATGCCTTTTATGAAAAAGCGCTCTCACTTCTGGAGGAGGCGCGCAGCAGCATGCCGGAATCGGAAGCCCGCAGCATGGAAAAGTACGGAAAATATAAATGCGCGATCCTGCTCGACAAGAGAATCGTATACGCGGCCAAATATATCGCATCGCTTACGGATCAGTTCAAGGCCCTTCGGGTTTTCGATGATCAGATGCGTCAGATTAATATCTCGCTCGGAAGCGTTCCGCGCTGGCCGGAAGATTCGTTTTACGGCGGACTCATGAACCATGTCGATGAGATTAAAAAGGCCTTGCCGAAAGAGCCGGCGGAACCTGTCGATCTTTACAGCGAGAGGAAAACGGCCGTCTGGGCGGCGGATCGTCTGGGCGGAGCAGTCAAACAGGAGAACGATTTCCGGCAGCGCTATCAAAAGGCAAACGATCTTGTGCGTCAGATCAATGCATTTAAAGCACAGGCGAATTATCACGGCATTATTCGGACGCTGAACGCCAACCGGTCGCTCGGATTTCTTCTGGCACAATACCCGGATATCGACACTCTGTCAATGGGAGTGCAGACCCGGTCCATTGCGGCGGCCCTTTCGGCATCCGCATGGGGAAGTGCGGAATCGAAATTAAGCGATTTGTTCAAAGATAAAGAATTCGTGAATCCGGATGCAGTGTCGGAGAAGAAGACGCAGTCCGTCAAACATTTTGAAGCGGAACTCTTTCAAAAAGTAGACGGCGCCTCGCGCGCTGCTGCGGAAACATTTATCAAGGCAAATGAATTGACCGTAATAAATGTAGCGGGATTATACAAAGATTCTGCTTTTATTCCCGTCTACAAACTGCAGTTTTCTACAGCCGGTCAGAAGGACCTCCAGCAGAAGCAGAAACATATCGAAGGATATTTGACCGGGTTGAAAAATGTAGTTTTCCCGGAGACAGCCATTAAGGCGCTGTACCGTGAATTGACAAAAAACATACTCGATCAGGGAGTGGAAAAAGCGCGTGCAATTGCCGATCACGGCAGGCTGTACAAAGGCTCCGATAAGCAGGTGCGAAATCTTATCAGTGAATGCGATTATTCCGTGCCGAAAATTTTTACGAAGCCGAGCGAATACAGAAAATTCTTCGTTCTTCCGGTCACCAGCAGTAAAAAAGGCACGAACGACTACATCCTTCGCCTTGAATTGGAAATTCCATCGGATGCGGAATTCCCGATCTTCGATATCAACGTTACCGTGCCGCGTGAGTTCGCTCAAAATCCGGAGAGGCCGTGGTTTCAGGAAATATCGATAAATAAAAAACCGATTAAGAACGAAGGGCGGTTCCATATTACCGCCCCGACATCGTCCAATAATTATGAATCGCAAATCACTCCCATCCAGATAGAAAAGGGAGGGAATAATATTTTCGAGATCAAACTGAAATATGCCGGATTCCGTGTTTTTGAAGTGAGCGTTATGGCGCAAAAACCGATTATCCGAAAGAATTAGAAACTTTTCGAACCGACAAGGAAAAGAGTTATGAATAAAAAATATATCATTATCGGTGCGGTCGTCCTCGTTCTGGCAGGCGTGATTGCCTATTTTCTGCTGCTGCCGAGTCTGAAAGATCAAATCGTCATTCCCTATATTGCGCACCAGCCGCCGACGATCGATCCGCATCTTCCCAGCTCCAATCAATTGTCCGATAAACTCGACGAGGTGGAATTCGACGGTCTTTTTAATGCCGTTGCATCGCCGGGAGGAGTTGTGTATGAGGACGGATTGGGAGAATTTACCGGCATCGATGCTGCCAATACGGTTACAATCCGTCTGAAAACGGGGAAACGATGGCACGACAGCTATCAGGTCTCGGTCGACGGGAAAAAGATAGGGATTACGAAAACTAAAGACCATTTCTTTTCAGCGAGCGATCTGAATTTTACACTTAAGCGCATACAGAATCTCGGCAGTCTTTCGCCGGATTACATACTCGTTTCGCAGGCTTTAAAAACGATGGACTATGACGGTCCCGATGAACAAGGGGAGATACGTTTTCATTTCAAAGACGATAGAATCTGGAAGGATGCGGATATCAAAGAAGTGCTTTCTTTTAAGATCCTTCCGGCAAATTCGGAAATGAATGCTCTCAATTATCTCGTCGGGACGGCTCCTTATTTGAGCGTGCCGCAAAAAAATAACGTTCCGAATTTTTACAAAACTCCCGACGGAGGTGCGGTGATTTCCAATATTATACTCGCGCCATTTATCGATAACAGCACATTCACGACGGAACTGAAGAACGGAACGATCAATACGCTTTTAGAGACCCCTTTCGGAAGTCTTTCTCCGATCCTTGCGGACTCGACAAAGTATTTTACCAAGTCCAATATCAGCACAACCTTTTTTGCGCTTTTGTTCAATACGGAAAAACTGAACCTTGAACAGCGCAAAGAAGTCCGCCGCCTGATCAAGAATTCGTCCGTTCTGCAGCGGTTTTTCAAAATCAATTCGCCCCAGCAGCGGCAAATTGTCGATTACAAAGGCAATAGAAATAATTATGCGGATTATTTAAATTACAGCGTCTTTCCATCGTCGTCATATTATGTGGAAGAGAAGGTCGTTGTGCCGGAACAAGACGACACTTCAGCCAATCTTTCGGTTCTTCCGAATGTCGTAAATGTTAAAATGTGCCTCAACTACGGATTCCGGGAAGAATACAGCGAGTTATCCGATATTCTGAACGATCCCCAATTGACCAAACAAAAGATCAAAGTAACGGCTGCAACAAACGAAGAAATAAAAGCGCGGGACTATGATGTGCTGTTGATTGCCGTGAGCGGTTACCGGAGCAATTTCCTCTTCGACCTTTATAATATTTTCCTGCGCGAACCGGACTTTGAAAATTACAAGATCAATCTTATAACGACTCTCGATCCCAAGGGAGGAGAAACGGTGAGCCCGAGTTCGTGGCAGGCACGGAACAATTTCTTCGGTCTCGATGCGATGAGCCGGCGTGCCGACAGCAGCGATGTGACGACGCTGCTGCATTATATCTATGGGTTTATGTCCACACGCGAGATCGGGGACAAGCAGGCATACGCGGAACGGATCGATCAGATGGAGCATCAGATGTGCCTGGGTGTGTGGCTCTTTTCCGTTCCTTCTCTTGCCTATTTCAGTACGCAGTTAGACAGCGCCAGTGTACAGCTCTATGGAGTGGCTTCGCAGCTTTCGACCGTAAAAAAATGGAAAGAAACTGCCGGCAATTGAGCCTGCCGCCGATGAAGAATTATACGGCAAGACGGAAAAATCTTGCCGTTCTGGCTCTTGCTTCGCTTTTATTCGCCGTGCCTGTACGGGCGCGTCCCCGGCACGATTCCGCCGATTATCTTCTTATCGAGCATGTCGAAAGACTGCTCCTCTACAACCGGTACCAGCAGCGCATGAGTCCGGAGGAACGGAAGCTTATCGCTCCGTTCTCCCCGATGAAAATTCTCGATGCCTCGGCAAAGTTGAACGACGATTTTACCCCATGCACGAAGGTCGAGATTCAGGGCAGCGTATATTATCTCATGAAGGATGAAAAAAGCGGCGGCCTCGCAATTACCGGAAATAACATGCCCGGTTTGATGCAAGTGTATAAAGATGCGGCTGTCGAGAATGATACGGTTCGGCTTACGGCCGGAAAAACAAAGTTGATTTCGCCGGATAAAACAAGAACCACGGATGTACAAAAAGGAAATTTCCTTGAACGGTATTTTCGAGCAGGGGGAAAAACGTTCGTAAGACTCCTCGGCATACACCCGGAATACGGCTGGGTCGATTTCCCGGATAAAAATGGATATGTTGTTACCGGCACAAAAAAAGAACCAGACTCCGATCTCACTCTCTCCAGTGCAGTGCAAAAGCGGATTCAATCCAGGCTGTTTGAGGCAAATGCAGCTCTTAAAGAGCTCTTTGCATATTTCAATTCAGAAACGAATGCCGGAAGGAACGCTCCGCATTGGAAGTTTATCGTGCTGGAGCGGCAGTATGCATGTGTACTCGAACCGGAAGGATATGCGGAACAGTATCCGGAAAGCACGCGGTATCTGGCAGGAGATATAGACAATATGCTCATCGGAACGAATTATAGAGCTGCCGGATCTTCCGGAATGATCGAGATCCGGCAAAAATGAAAAACGACATGCGCCGGACAATATCGTCTTCCATGTTTTCTCCGTTACTTCGAAAAAAACTATTCGATCATCTTGCATCGATTCTTTTTGTGTCGGCGGTATTTATCGTTCTGCTCGCTGTAGGAGTAAACCGGGAGAAGAACGACAGAGAGAAGCGGCACGAACTGATCGAGATGATGACAAAGCTGCAGAATGTCAATCTCGGCAGCCCGATGCAGAAATCGCTGCTCCGGGAAACGCTCGATGTCTTTTATCCATCGGAAAAAGCGCGGAACGATTCCATCATGCAGTCGATCGATGCGTATCGAACCGAGCAGTATACGAATAAGGTCTATAAGACCGGCGGCGCTCCGGAGGGATTATCATGGCTGGGAACTGCCGATCTTGCCGGGATGTACCTGAGTTTTGTTTTCGTCTATGTTCTTGTTCTGATCGTAAGTTACTACGCAGTACAGACGTTCGCCCTCTTCAGCTTCATACAATACAAACAGCAGAAATCGTCCTATCTTCTTTGCGCGTTCCGGCAGTTTTGGCTGATTGTCGAAAAAATTCGCAGGGGGGACATCCCGGCAAAAGAGGCGGGACGCTGCGCCGTTCTCGTTTTGCAGGCGTGTTGTCGAGGGGGAGTTTTACTTGTTCTCTTTGCTCCGGCATACATTATTATCTATTCTCTCAAATCGACGGCCGATACGGAACCATGGGTGTTTATGGTCGTCCTCGCTGTCGTTTCAAACGGATTGCTTATAAACTACGCACATAAATTTTATACGTTTCTTCTTGCGGAGAGCAGAAAAGGTTATGTAGAAACGGCAGCAGTGAAAGGATTGAATCATTCGTACGAATGGAATGTTCAGGGGGGCATCGCCCTGCGGTCGCTCCTGCACTGGAAAAAATATTTTCCGCTTCATGTCCTGCAGCAAGTGTACTCCAATGCGCGGTATCAGTATATCCCGACCATGAAGCAATATGCATCGTTCCTTATTTCGGGACTTGTTATCATAGAGATGGCGCTGAATATTCAGGGTCACCTTTGCTACGAACTTCTTCAGGACATTCTTTTTGAGCGGTATGAAATGGCGCTGGTCATTATGTTCGGAATCTTTCTGGTTGTCAAAGGAACGGAAATCATAGTTGATTGTTGGTTTGCGCGCGAATCGGCTAAATATGAGAACAGGACATGATATGACGGCGGTCATGACCGACATAAGCAGGATTCTTCAACAGCGGAAAGATATACGCTGGCTTTCATTCTGGTTTCTGGGAATGATTGTCGTGTGGATATGGGATGCTTTGTTCCTGGATCCTTTGTCGTACGAGCTTGTTCAGGCTGCGATATTCAACACGTTTTTTGGAGCAGGGGCGGCAGTAGCGGCGGCGCTTGGCCTTGGGTGGGGAGGCGCTTTACTGCTCTATTTTCTTGAGAATGGTAAAAAGAGATTTTTCTATCTTCCGATCCTCTTCATGGTCAATCTTATTCGTTCGGTTCCGCAGATCATAGGACTGCTCATCGGATATATAATACTGAGTTTCTGGATGGATTACGGCGTACTGCAGTCTGCAGCCGGGCAGACACTCTGGATGGCTTGTGTGATCGGCCTTTTGTGTTCTCTTGAGATTATGGATCTTATCGCTGAGAGGATTGCTTACTATAAAAAATCGGACTATTTCCATGCCATGCAATGCTGCGGTATGAAGGAGAGCAGGATTATCAATGTGGAAATTCTCTGGAAAAGCAGTTCTGCGCATCTGGTGCATAAGTCGGTCTCTCTTTTCGGGGACTCCATTTTTCTTCAATGCAGCATCGGATTTATAATTTCGATCGGACTTTCCAACGAGGTCAGCCTGACCAATTTCCCGGTCACGCTCGGCAGTTTGCTTGCAAAGTTGGACAGCAAACAGGATATTCTTGCAGTCGGTTCCGCGCTGCTGGACCCGTCGTACATATCCCATTTGTTCTTTCAGCATTTGCAGGGAGTCAGTGTGGCGGCTCTCATTGTGTTCACGCTTCTATGTGTTTATCACATTGCAGACGGACTTATTCATTCGTATGATCTTTGAGCAGTTGATATATATTGCAGCCGCGGGCGGCCTGCCTGCCGAAATGAAATGCAGGCGGGTGACCGCGGGCCTGATATTTTATCCCAGGGAGGGAGTTGTATGTCCAGGATAAGTAACTTCCCCCCTTATTTATCTAAGGGGGGTGTCCGCAGGACAGGGGGTTTATCGTTGAAGACCGGGCTCTAAGAACCCCCCATATCCCCCCTTTGGAAAATGGGGGAAGTCTGCAGGACAGGGGGTTGTTGATTTTATTGACAAGTGTAGTAATAAACTTTACACCAAAAATCGGACAGTGAGTTAAGTTAGTTGAGCTTCAAATTTAACTTGCCCCCTTAATTTATCTAAGGGGGTGTCCGCAGGACAGGGGGTTAAAGCTGAGCAAAAAAGAAACAATTTGTTTAAGTATATTACCAAACTTCTCCCCCTATATGGGTGAGATTAAGTGGGAGTTTGAAGAACAAAAGTCATTAAAACATTGCGTGCTGAATAATTAAAAATGAAAAACGAATCCTATACCATATCAATATCTAAACATGGCAGGCGGCTTGTACACATAGAAGATTTCCGATTGGAAGAGAACGGAATCACGTTATTATTCGGCGAGTCCGGAATCGGAAAATCCCTCATTGCAAAAGCGCTGTACGGATTGTTAAATCCTGAAGAACTGATGGTAACGATCAACGGCGAATCGTATGAACTTTACCGGGCACGCCCGGAAGTCAATGAATTGCAGAAAAATAGTTTCTTTGTTTTTCAGGAGCCATCGACGCATTTTAATCCTCTGCTTACGCTCGGGTCGCAGGTTCAGGAAGTCCAGGCAGGAAATATTCCTATCGAACCAATACTGAAACGGCTGTGGGAGACGGATGATCGGAAGGTTCTGGACGATATTCTCGGCGTTTTTCCGAAACCTTACCGTCCGAGCGGAGGAGAAAAACAGCGGCTTCTGCTGGCGATGGCTTTTCTAAGAATAGAACTCTATCTCAAAAAATCGAAAGAATATGGAAAAACCTTCTTTGTTTTTGACGAGCCGAGCGGAAGTTTAGACGATCATTTTCGGGATGTGTTTCTTTCGTTCCTCTTTGAAAAATTCAGAGAGAAAAAATTCACGGTATTATTGATTACACATGATTATTCTACCATCAGTGCGGTAGAAAAATACGCCGAAGATATCCTGAATGATATTGTTTATAAGGAATTAACGCTTGAAAGCAGCGGACTTTGCTGTGTCGATTTTGTTCCCGATCGATATATGGATTGGCTCAAAGCGCAGAGGCTGCGGGAGCAATCAGGGAAGCCCATAAAGTCGTATCGTCCGGTGCTGCGTGTAGAAAGTTCTTTGGAAGTGAATGGCAGGCGGCTGGAAATAACAAAGGATAAAGAAGGGAAAAAGATTTGTCCGTTGGAGATAGCTCCATATACCATGGCGTATCTTAAAGCCGCAAGCGGAGTCGGTAAAACGAGCTTTGCAAAAGCGGTCATGGGACTTATTCCAGCGCGGAACCTGCATATTATCCTGAAAAATATTCCTCTTACAGACACGACATTAAAGAGCTACAAGGAGGAGTATATCTGGGGCAAGCACATGGTTATGACCTTCCAGCATGCGGACGAAGCGCTGAATCAAAACTCTACCGTGGAAGGAACGCTCTCCGGACTTCCGGTAAAGATGAGTGAGGCGGAGATTCGGAAAATGATGCTGAAACTATTCGGTGGAGACTTGCGCAGCAGTTTTTTGAAGAAGAAGGTCAGATATTTAAGCGGCGGACAGAAGCAAAAGTTGAATCTATTGCGAAGTCTTGTACTCGATACGGATGTTCTAATTTTAGATGAACCGTTCAATGGATTAGATTTCAAAAGCATAGTCAGCGTGTTTTCCATCCTGCAAGAAAAACAAAAAGAGGGAAAGGGAATACTCATCATATCCCACAACGAAGAGATCTTCGACGCTGTTATACATCCGGAAAATGTCTATTATCTGCACGCAATTCTTCCTCTGTAGCCGCGACCGGTGGTCGCGGAGGGAAACCAACATCACCGTGGGGAAGCACAGACCCATAAATATTTTATCAATCGTCAAAGTAAACAACCAATAAACTAAATAACCAAAGAACCAAATAACTGACAAACCAACCAACTTTGAACTTCCGCACCGCATCACCGATAATTCTTAACCATTGATTTTAAACCGAAAAAGAAACATATTTATCTCGGGCGAGATGGGTAAGGAACTTTCTCACATCTGATTCGCCCAAATTTAGCGGATGGGTTTTGTTGTGGAACAAAATGTACCGCTTTGTCTACAGGGTATATGATTCTTCTGTGCGATAACTGAAATGTTTAAGACGCAAGGTTTTATGCGCACAGTCGAGTAGCTTTTATTCCATGCTTAATCCCACCGAAAATTCAATATAAAAATATTTTTTTAGATCTCTATAATTTGTGATAAAAAGTACACCGTTACCATTTCATTGGCTGGTTATACTGATAAAAATATCACTATCAATACAAAGGTAAATGGTTGGTATATCGCCGGCAATATCATCTTTGGCGGTCTAATCGGTTGGATAGTTGTCGATCCTCTGACAGGTGCCATGTGGACACTAGATACAAATAAACTCAATGTGACTATGGAAGCAGCAAAACATGCAAATTTAGATATTCCTGATGCACATGGAATTATGCTTCTTGGGCAAGTTCCATTATCTCTGCGTAGTCATATGGTAAGAGTACAATAAATCATTTAATGCAACCTCCTCTTGAGAACCTATATTGAAAGAGAAAAGCAAGAAGGAAAGAGTGATGGAGTAAAAGGAAAACCTCATCGTCGCAAGTTATATTCAGGGACCAAAGTTCCAGATAACTAAACGGGCTTGAAGCCCAAAACCGGTAAGTTCCGGTGAACGCGATCAAGGAGGTTCTCTATGTGAAACGTAGAAAGAAGCTTTGCCAAAGGCAAGAAAATATTTGTGTTACCACCTTGCGAAGGTGGTAGACCTTCGCAAGGTGGGGGATATCGGGACGAAGACATAGAAGAGAATATGGTGCAATGGCTCAGTTCAACTGAATATTATCAGCACTTGGGCACAAGGAATTTTGTAACTTTAAGTTATTTCGGCCCAATCACGGATAAAATCCCTAACATTAGCGCAAGAAAAGCATCGTCCGAAGTGTAAATGATAATGCAATCCCTATTCTTAATATCGTCGCTTATTTGCATAATTTTAGTGCTCGCGTCCTTTCCATTAATGTACCTACCAGCTACGAAAACGGAACTGAAGTATTGGCAGAAATTAAAAGTTAGAAAGCTCCGACATTGGGTCACAAAAAAAAGGACCGAAAAGTGGGCCTACAAAGGTACGATTCAAAATGTCGTAGAACGTGCTCGGAAGAATATAGCTTGGCACGGTTTTCTTACATTTACTTTTTTATTCTTAATGGTCCGAGCGCAATTTATTGATAACCTGGCCATACAGCATGCTTCTCAATTGTTGTTGATTCCAGCTATCGGATACTTCTTCGGCAGTATTATTCAGCGACAGAAATTAGTTATCATTTTGATCCGTTTACAAAAAATGTCGTCCTTATAAACTAGGCATAATCATCAAATATAAAATCAACGTTATTAAATAGATGCCACCTCTTGAGAACAAATACTCAAGGAAAAAAAGAAAACGGAATTAATTGTGCAAAATTCGCCATTACGGCTTTTTTTGCATTAGAAAAAGGAAGGATCACTTAGACAAATGCAGGATGCTTCTTGATGCGCCGATGCCGGAGGTTAAGCAAGACGCTTTAAAATAGCAGAAGAGGCTTTTAAAGCTTACCGGATTCAATGTTCTAATATGTTGCTAAATGGCACAACTCCTGTTTGTACGGTCATAAGTGCCGGTTGCTCATCACTCAGCGCATATTATAGCTTTTGATAGAATTTGCTTCGTGTGCAAGTGCAAGTGCCATTTCGACCAGCTTTAGCGAATCCTAAAAGGATGAAACTAAAGATATTACCGGAATGCGCATCCCACCGTTTTTTGGCGGGATCTTTGCTATAACCGCAAATCGCCTCAGAACTTCAATCTCAAATTATGACCGCTGAAAGTGAAAATATACTCAATCATAAATCAGTGACCTCGTCAAGGGCAAGCCTCCCGTCACGCTGTTGCGTGTCGGGATTAAAATCGTGAATGCTCGTCTCGAAGTACTATTGTGTTGCAGGACTCACAAAATATTTTTGTTCACCCTCCGTGAATGAAAATTGTTGCATAAAATTCATTCTTCTGGGGCACCATTCGTCCCAAAAGAGTCCGCAACCAACACTATATGCGTGTATCTTCCAGAATGCTGGATAAACATATTTTATTATCACCGTTTTATTCGATTTTATGGGCTTCCTTGCGTATGCGCCAATTATTGGCTAAATTTCTACAAATGAAGCGAATATTGTTTCTTATCTTTCTTTCCTTTTTTCTTTTCCGACCTTCTTCCGCTCAGGATTCGAAGGAGAATGCCGATTTTAAGCTTGCCGTTAATCTTTATAACGATAAGATGTACGATCTTGCTATCGAACAATTTCGTGCATTCATTTCTCTTTATCCTGTTTCCCAGCAGGGGGTTGATGCGCGATTTTATCTCGGCCTTACTCAGGAAAAGCTGGGCAAATACGACGATGCCCGCCTGACATTTCAAAATTTTGCTCTCGCATATCCGGACAACGCAAGAGCGCCTGAAGCATGGATGAACGTCGCATCCGAATATGTGGTCTCCGGCAATACACGGGAAGCGGCCCTGGCTTATGAACGTGTGAAAACATTTCATCCGCGAAGCAAGTTTGCACCTCAAGCTCTCCTAAAAGCTTCTGAGTTATACGGGAAAATCGGAGATCGTGAAAATGTCCGCCGCGTTCTTCGTATGCTTACGCAGGAATATTCTTCGGCTGAAGTTCTGCCCGCCCGGCTTGCACTTGCGGAGATGCTCATCGCGGACGGTCAGCCCGAACAAGCACGTCAGGAAAGTAAACAGGTCGTCGATGTTGCCGCGGATGCACCGTTGAAAGCACAAGGCCTGCTTGTGATGAGTAAAGCGCTCAAAGCGCTGGGAAGAAATCAAGAATCAGAAGATGCCCTCTCGGCTATTCTGACAAAATTTAAGAACACACCGAGTTATTTTTCCGCTTTGTATGAATTCGGAGCGCTGCGGAATATTCTTGGCGATACGGACGGAGCAATGATGTCATGGCGCTCTCTCGCCGATGATACGAACGCTTCTTCCCAATTGCGCCAGAATGCTTTTTTAGATATGGCGGAGTTGAATATGCGCATTCGCGGATTTGCGAGGGCGTTGGAATTATTCGGCTACGCAGGAGGATTCCGCGGGGAGAGAAACGGCGAAGCGTATTATCGTGCAGGCGTTGCTGCAGAGTGCCTTGGCGATACGGCCAAAGCATCGTCGTTCTATTCACGGGCGCTGACAGACAGCCTGGGCAAAGCAGACCGGCGGGCGGTTCTCATCGGTGCATATAAAGCAGCGTCTTTTGGAAAAAATTATTCGGAAGCGGTCCGTTTGGTACGCCTGTACCGCCAGGAATTTCCCGCAGATGCCTTGCTCCCTCATTTGCTGGTTATGGGCGCAGAACAGGCAACTTCAAATTTAAATGAGCCGAAAACGGCATACGATTTCTGCTCTACAGTGATCGACAATTTCACTTCGAGCAGTGATGTAGATGCCGCTCTCTTCCAGTTCGGTATGGCACGCCGTGCGGCAGGGGAATATGAATCGGCTCTTGCCGCGTTCGATAATCTTCAGCGCCGCTATCCGAGCAGTGAATTTCTTCCGGAAGCGAAACGAATTGTATGGCTGATCAATGAATTCGACCGGCGGCAGAGTAATGAGAGCCTTCAAAAACTTTCCCTGCTTGTCGGAGATGTCATCGCGCAAAAATCGAAAGGAACTCTCGCTTTTCGGCTTGCGGAAATTTATTTCCATGAAATGAAAGATTACGATCTTGCCGCAGAACAATACCGATACTCATTGTCGCAGGATCTTGACGAAGCAATGAGGCCGTCCGCATGGTATTATCAGGCGCAGTCGTATGAACATACCGCGCTCCGGGCTGGAATACAAACGGATGCTGGAAAGACAAACATCAAGAAAGCAATAGAATGTTACGATTCATTGCAGTTGAAATATCCGGCGGGTGAATTGAGCGAAAAGGCCGCCGTTGCGGCGTTTTCGTACAGGCTTCAACTGACCGACAAAATCGAAGATCTGCGCGCACTCGGCTCGGAGTTCTTTACTCAATCGTCCTCCATTCGCGGCAAGGACATCGCCCTGCTCGCCTTGGGAAATTCATATCTGGCATCGAAAAAATACGACGATGCGGTACTGACGTACAAACTCCTGCTGGAAAAATATCCGGGAACGGAATCGGCTGCCTCGGCGCAGTTTCAAACGGGATTGGCGTACCGGTCCATGATGAAAAATGATTCCGCCGTCTCGTTCTTTTCGCGCTTTCTTGCTGCGTATCCAAATCATCAGCAAAGCGCACAAGCCGCTTTCCTGCTTGCACAGGCCGCAGCCGACAGCGGTAAAGTTGCCGCTGCTCTTGAATATTGCAATCTCCTTGAGAAGAGATATTTTTACACTTCCTATAACAAGAATATCGATCTTCTTAAAGGTGCCGCTTCCTTCAACGCCAAAGATTATATCCGCGCATATTCTGATTTCGGATCGGCTCTGCATGCTATGCAGACGGACTTCTTAAACGTTGCCGGAAATCCGGAGACGGAACGAAATGTCATATATAAACTCGGTTATTGTGCGGAGATGGCCGGGGACAACCAGGGTGAATTGTTGTGGTATGGAGAATATATCACACGCGACCAATCCACCGAACAGTCGGGCAGGGCATATCTGGCGCTGGCATCGCTCGCAAAAGCGGATAATAACATCAAGCTTGCAACCGAGTATCTGACGGAAGCAGATCACATCAACAGCAAATTCGGAAAACAGTCGTCATCTCTTGCGCTCGAAACTGCCGATATGCTGTTTGTTTCGGAAAAGTATGGCGATGCCGCCGTTCAATACAACGAGGCATTGAGACAAAGTAAAAACGATAGTACAGTGCGCCTTATACAGGCGCGGATGATCATTTGTTATTTCAGACTCGACAATCCGGAAGAAGCCAATATGCGGGCGGCAGAATTCGTAAAGAAGTATCCGAAAGAAGATGGTCGTATTGCGGAATTTGAATTCGAACGCGGTAAATATTTGATGCGTAAAGATAAAAACACCGAAGCGAAAGCGCGGTTCGATGCGGTTTTGAGCCGTTATCCCAAGGCTCCAATTGTTCCCGAGGCTTTGTTCTGGATTGCAAGGGTGTATGAGCTGGATCAGAAAATGCAGCTTGCCGTTATCGTCTACGATTCATTGCTGCAGTATTATTCCAACAGCGATATTCTCCCGCGGGTGCACCTCAGTCTCGGCAATGCTTATTATGCGATGGAACAATGGGATGCGGCATCCAAACAGTATAAAATGATTTTGGACAATGAACAAAAGTCTCCCGGCCTCATTCCGTACGCCATGAATAATTTGATCATGACCTACAAGGAAATGGAATTATACGACGGAGCGCTCGATTTGACGCGAAAATATATCGAGCGTTTTCCAAACGATACCGATCTGGTCGATAAAAAAATTGATATCGGCATCCTGTATCAAAAGCTGGGATATTATGACCGGGCGATCCTCCAGATGCAAAGCCTCATTGAAGGCGGTAATTCCGATCTTGAAGCTGAATTGCGTTACTATATCGGCGAATCGAATTTTTACAAAGGAGATTATCAGCAGGCGATTCTGGAGTTTCTCAAAGTGCCGTACCTTGTAACGCAGCGCGGTAAAATGGACTGGATCTCGACTTCGTATTATATGTGCGGTCAATCGTATGAAAAAATGTCCAAATACGATCAGGCCCTGACGATGTATAAACAGATTCTCGATCGAAAAGATACGGACATGCAATTTAAAACCGCAGCACAAAAAGAAATTGAAAGGGTAAAAACGATCCTCGATAAGAAATGAGCGAATCGTTTCGCCGAAACACAATGTAAGATTTATCGGCATACAAACAATATGGGCTATATTTTTGAACAGGAAATAGAATCGATTATTAATGCCGTTCGGGCAAATACAATCGGAGAAGAGGACCAAGTGTTATTGAAGCGCGTGCTTGCTGCGGATATTCATCCGGCGTTAAAGGCGTACTTCAAAGCGGAAGTCGAGAGAAAGCTCGAAAGCGCGAGAGCGGCGGAAGTCCGGTCGGGTAATTTTCCGTACGGAATGCCGGAAGTCGCCAGCCTCCAAAAGCAGATAGATCTCGTTCTGGTCTATCATTATCATTTTACGCGTCAGGAGTTCGAAACGCTGCTGGAAGAGTCGGTGTATTTTCAATTCAATTATCTCTGCCGACCGCAATGGACGTTGTTGAATTTTATCGTCGGCGATGTGCGGAGCGTTCAGGCGTCCATCGTGGAAAAAAAACTGCGCTACTGTATCGATTACGCGTATTTCCCGGAGCTTATCAAACGTTATATGGTGGCACATGGATTGGCCGGTATAAGTTACGAGGAGTTCAAAAATCTGCTGGAAAAAATCGACAACGAGGTTATTGCATGCCATTCCAGTTCCGAACTGGCTCAAATGACGCGGGCGCTGTTCGCTTTTGTGGAATCCGGAAAAATGACGCCGCAGCACGATCTGACACAGCAAACGCTTCCGATTAATGCCGCCATCGTATTCTTTGAAGATAAGCATCTTGATGAGATTCGAACGCGGCTCGAGTTTGAACGGGATAACCATGAAATGAATGTGCTGACAATCACGCAACTGGCGAATTTTGTGGAAATCGTACGAACCGGCGATGAAAAAGCAACGGCAGCGCCTCCGACTCCTCCCGTTATGGAAGAAAAAATATTCGAATCGTCTCCGCCGGAGAATTTATTGTCGGCGGCATTGACACGACCGCTGGAGATATCTGAGCCGAAACTTCAGGACATTCCTGAAAAAGAATTTCCGAAAACAACGAGACCTGCAATTATGGTGTTCGGTGAAAATGACGAGCAGTACATAAAGGCGACGCCGGGAAGAAAGCAGCATCAATTGGTGTCGGTCTTTACGGAGGAAGAACAGGATCGGCTGATAAAGAAAATATTCAAGAACGATAAGCCTGCTTTTCTCGTCCTTATGATGGAGATCAGCCTTGCAAAAGAATGGGCACAGGCGGCACACTCCTTGGATGCATTGTTTTTGAACAACGATGTCGATCCGTTCAGTGAAGATGCCGTTTTCTTTACGGATAGATTATGCGGACGGTTTGCGGCCATCCGATAAACGCTCTCTGAGCAGAAAAGATGCAATACTTATATGCAATTTATTGATGAAGCAAAAATATTTGTAAAAGCCGGCGACGGCGGAAACGGATGCATCAGCTTCCGGCATGAAAAATTTATTCCGAAAGGCGGACCGGACGGCGGTAAGGGGGGGAACGGCGGGAGCATTATTGTTCGTGCTGATCGCCAGCTAAGTACGTTGCTTGATTTTAAGTACAAGCGTGCCTACCGGGCGGAAAGAGGAGAAAACGGCCGCGGCAAAGATCAAGAAGGCAAAAGGGGCAAGGATGAGATCATCAGAGTTCCGTGCGGCACGGTTCTTCGAACAGCTGCGAAAGGAACGCTCATCGGCGATATCGTAAACCACGATGATGTGATCATGATCGCAAAAGGCGGAAAAGGAGGGAAAGGCAATGCGGAGTTCGCGAACGCGACTAATCAAGCGCCCCGCTTTGCTGAGCCGGGAACGCCCGGAGAAGAGCAGGAATTGACTCTGGAATTGAAATTACTGGCCGACGTCGGGCTGGTGGGTTTTCCGAATGCAGGGAAATCCACGCTCATCTCCGTCATTTCGGCAGCCAAACCCAAAATTGCTGATTATCCATTTACCACACTTGTACCGAATCTTGGACTTGTGCGTTATGCGGAAGGGAAAAGCTTCATCGTTGCGGATATCCCGGGTCTGCTTGAAGGTGCGCATCAAGGCAAGGGGCTCGGCATACAGTTTCTCAGGCATATTGAGCGGACGAAGACGCTTGTCTTCCTCATCGATGCGATGGGAGCCGATCTTAAAAAGGATTATAAAGTTCTCCTCAATGAGCTGAAATCGTACAATACTGCACTTGGAAAGAAAAAAAAGATTGTTGCGATAACGAAGATGGATGCAGTCGGTGAAACTGAAACAAAGCAAATAAAAAAGTTAACATTCGGCCGGGGAGTTCCGGTTCATTGTATTTCCGCTGTCAGCGGTGAAGGAATAGCGGGATTGCTGGATGAGATCTGGAATCATCTGCAATAAAATAAATTCAGATGTTCCGGGCAAATGCATCTTGATTGGCAAGGAATTACGTCGTATATTGATATGACACCGCGGGGTGGAGCAATTGGTAGCNNTTCAAGTCCTGCCCCCGCTACAAAAAAGAATGCCTCTTTATGGGGCATTCTTTTTTGTAGTTGGCAGCAAACTTCAACTACTTCAAGTGGCGTGCTCTTTGCGACATCCCGCCGTTGTATAGCGGGATCCTGCACACCCCGCTACGACCTTGGAAGAAAATTTGTAACTCTCGCTATGCCTCTCTTTTCACAGTTGGAAGCCTGTAATTGATACGGGTAACGCCTGTGTCCTTTTACTCTTCCTTTGTTTGAAC
>PMML01000120.1:83760-83932 GCA_003162695.1 Ignavibacteriota bacterium
AATTAATCCTAATATCATCCCTTTGAGTGATTGTCTTCCCTTGTATCTCTTAGTAATTTAATTAATAAGGAGTGCTGAAATAATTTAATGAGAAACAGAGTTTAAAAAAATACTCCAAGGTGAATTTATGAGTGAGAAATAAAAGTAATTCGGCCTGACCAACAGGAGTGAA
>PMML01000120.1:83964-85326 GCA_003162695.1 Ignavibacteriota bacterium
GGGATGCTCTACCGAACGCTCGGTAGCACAGGAGAGAAAGTCTCGGTGATCGGGATCGGGGGCTGGCATATTGGCTTGAAAAAGGTGGATGAGCAGTTAAGCATCCGCATCATTCGTACCGGCGTAGACCGCGGCATCAACTTNNGTTCTTCGGTACGAAGACCCGCATCGGATCTTTGATGACGAAGGGGCCAATGCCGCGCTCGTGGATGCCCGGAAGGCGGGAAAACTTCGCTATATCGGTTTCACGGGGCACAAAGACCCAAGTATCCATCTGCATATGCTGCAAGTAGCGTCGGATTACGGTTTCGCTTTCGATACAGTACAGATGCCGCTCAACGTAATGGATGCGCATTATCGAAGTTTTGAAAAAGAGGTGTTGCCGGAATTGGTTAGGCAGAAAACAGGGGTACTCGGGATGAAGAGCATGGCGAACGGGATTCTGCTGAAGTCGAAAACAGTGACACCGATCGAGTGCCTGCATTACGCGCTGAATCTACCCACTTCCGTGGTCATAACGGGTATCGACAGCATGGAGATTCTGGATCAGGCATGCGAAGCAGTGCGTACGTTTCGCCCGATGAGCGATGAGGCGATACGGTCCTTGCTGTCGAAAACCGCCGAGGCGGCGGTGCGCGGCGATTTCGAGCCATTTAAGACTACATCCATATTCGACAGTACCGCCCAGAACCCGGAGTGGCTGGGAGAGGAGCCGCAACGCGTGCAGCAACTGATGCCGAAGTAAGTCGATGGAAGAATAAAAGGTTCAGCATAATGGACCACAAAAAAAACAATAGTCAGAGAAACATCACATCATTTTGGGACAGCGTTAGTGTCCACAGTTTTCTCAACAGTAATTCTATCTACAAAAAACAAGTATTAGATTAAAATTTTGTTTATGATATATGTAAGGTGATAGTGATGAGAGTACCTAAACATATTGGAATAATTCCTGATGGAAACAGAAGATGGGCGGAAGCCAATAAAATGACGAAAGAAAAAGGTTATGAATGTGGCATAGATCCGGGCTTAAGGCTTTTTAAATTAAGCAAAGAGGCCGGCATTAAGGAATTAACATATTACGGGTTTACTACTGATAATACGAAAAGACCGACGAAACAAAGAAAAGCCTTCACGAACGCATGTATAAATGCAGTAAACATATTATCTGAAGAAGAAGCAGAATTGTTAGTCGTTGGCGATTTTGAGTCTCCCATGTTTCCAGAAGAATTACATAAATATACCACGAGGCAGATCTTTGGTAAAGGAGGAATTAAAGTTAATTTTTTAGTCAATTATGGTTGGGAGTGGGACTTAAACAATTTGAAGTTAGCTGACCCTACTCAGAAAAATATCACGAGT
>PMML01000104.1:0-10803 GCA_003162695.1 Ignavibacteriota bacterium
TGTTTATTTATTTGTTTTCGGGAGAATCGCTTTCACTTCTGTTTCAAAGATTTCTTTCGTCAGCATACCGATTTGACGATCGACGATGATTCCATTGGAATCTATAAAAAAAGTCGCAGGTATGCCATCGAAATTGCCGTAATCTCTAACGACATTCTGGTCGGCAAGGACGACCGGATACGGGATTTTTGCTTTTTCAATGAACGGCTTTACAGCCTCCCAGCCTTCTTCATCGATGGAAATACCGATTACAACGAGTCCTTCCTTTTTATATTTCTTATAAAGTTGTATAAGGTCGGGAATTTCCCGCTTACACGGCGGGCACCATGTAGCCCAGAAATTGACAACCACTGCTTTTCCTTTGAATTTAACGAGTTCGATTGCCTTTCCATCGGATGTTATTAGTGAAAAATTCGGCGCCTGAACTTTTTGCGCAAGGGATGCTGAGGTCATGAATAAAAATAAAACAGGTAAAAAATAAAATTTATTGAGCATAAACGCCTTCCTTATAGATAATGATGAAAGATGCCGATCCTTCTATAACAATTCTTTAAAGGAATGGTTTCCATCTTTATATGGAAAAACTCTATTCTCATCAAATTGTTTCGGTTTGAAATGCCGGATTCTTGCTTTTCTTCCGAATTACGACAATATTTATATAGTATGGAACAATCAAAATATGTCATAGGAATCGACGGCGGCGCGACAAAAACCGCTGCTGTTGTCTGCGATCTCAAAAAATCGATTCTTGCAGAAGCACATACCGGTGGGTCTAACGCATTGAATATCGGATTCGATACAGCGGCGCAGACGATCCTCGATCTTATCGAGGAATGCCGGCGTACGCTCGACTGCACGATCTCCCGTTTTGGTTCCATTGTCGCCGGACTGGCAGGGATGGGACGCGAGGCCGATCGATTAGACATGGAGTCACTGTTAAAAAAAATAGCCGTCGAACGGGGATGGCACCTGACCGATGTGTCTGTTGAATCGGATGCCCGTATTACGCTTGAAGGAGCTTTTGGAGGTAAACCGGGAATTGTCATCATTGCAGGGACAGGTTCGCTTGTTGTTGCCAAAGATGCAAAAGGAGCGATGCATCGTGCCGGAGGATGGGGAAGAATCATCGGGGATGATGGAAGCGCTTATGATATCGGACGGGAGGCGCTGCGCGCGGTCGCACATGCAATCGATGGAACGGGACCGAAAACTGCGCTGACTAAACTTCTTGCAGTGAATTTTAACCTCGATTCTCAGGAGTCAATTATCAATGCAGTCTATAAGAACAGCTTCGATATTGCCGGTATTGCGCCGTTTGTCATCCAGGCCGCCGGAAAGTCGGATGCGGCGGCAGACGACATACTCCGTAAGGAGGCATTCCTCTTGGCCGATGGAGTCGGTGTTCTTCTCCGGCATGTAAGAAGCAAAAATGTTCCTCTGGCATTTGCCGGCGGTTTGCTTTCGATGAATTCGACGTATTCAAAAAAATTGCAGGCAATTCTCAAGAAACGATTTCCGAAAATACGATTTCAGGATCCTCAACAAGGTCCGGCGCTCGGTGCGGCATTGCTGGCGATTCGAAACATGATATAAGAAGATGCTGTAAGAAAATGTCGTAAGTAATGAGAACGGAAATGCAGCTATTGTAAGCGCGCCTCAGCGGAACAAAAAATGATAACAGTCATACTCCCGTCGGATTCGAATTTTGGTTCAAAAAATGCACTTCTGCAGTTCTGCGTCGAATCGCCGCTCGTAAGGCATATCATTCTTGCGGGAAGCATAGAAAAAAACCGCACCGTCATTCCGAAATGCACTTTGGTTCAATGTCCCTCAATCTCTGCAGGTAAAATTCTGCGGAAAATCCTTTCGCTCGTAAGGACAGAGTATATTGTTTTTATTGCAGAGCCTCAAAACGTTGAAATCGTTGATCGGGCATTCGACAGATTTTTATCTGTTGCAGAGCAAAGCGGAGCCGGCATGGCGTATGCCGATTATGCCGAAATGAAAAATGGGGAGAGACTCGATCATCCGGTGAACGATTATCAAATCGGAAGCATGCGCGATTCGTTCGATTTCGGTCCCGTGCTCATTTTTTCAACCGCAGCGATAAAAAAAACTCTCAAACGCTGCGGTGATATAAGAGACGGCGCTCGTTCCGGATGGTACGACCTTAGGCTCAAACTTTCCATCGATCATCTTGTGTTTCATATTCCGGAAATGTTGAGCATAAAAACCGAATCCGATGCACGCACATCGGGAGAAAAGCAGTTCGATTATGTCGACCTGCGGAATCGTCAGCTGCAGAGAGAAATGGAAAAAACAGCGACAGAGCACCTGAAGCGTATTGGCGCTTATCTCAGGCCGAAATTTTCTAAGATGCCGAAAACGCGCGAAAAATTTCCGGCAGAAGCGAGCGTGATTATTCCTGTCCGAAACCGTGCGCGATTCATTGCAGATGCGGTGAACAGCGCAGTTTCGCAAAAAACGGACTTTCCGATAAATTGCATTGTCGTGGACAACTTCTCCGGCGACGGTACGACGGAGATACTCCGCAAACTCGCCGAAAAAGATGCGCGCATACGCCATATCATTCCTGCACGTCGCGATCTCGGCATCGGCGGATGCTGGAACGAGGCGGTCTTTTCAGAGCATTGCGGAAGATACGCCGTTCAGCTCGATTCGGACGACCTCTATGCAAACGAACGTTCGATGCAAATGATCATAAATGAATTTCGCCGGGACAGCTTTGCAATGGTGATAGGTTCGTATACGCTCGTAAAAATGAACCTGGCGGAACTTCCTCCCGGCGTTATCGATCATAGAGAATGGACTCCGGCCAACGGCCGAAATAATGCATTACGGATTAACGGGCTCGGCGCACCCCGCGCATTCAACACAGCAGTCCTGCGGAGCATAGGCGGCTTCCCGAATGTCAGTTACGGCGAGGACTATGCCGTGGAACTGAATATCTCGCGGCGGTATCGGATCGGCAGAATATACGAATCGATATATCTTTGCCGCCGCTGGGAGGGCAACACCGATGCGGCGCTGCCGGCAGAGAGGATCAATAGGAACGATGCATATAAAGATGCTCTCCGTTCATTGGAAATTCGCGCACGTCAGCGTATGAATCGGGGGCGTTTGTGAATGCAGCCATTCGGCGCTGGACGCAGGACGATGCCGGAGTCGTATACCGGATATTGCATGAGACATGGCTTGCCTCGTATTCCTCTTTCATTCCGAAGGATGAACTTTTAGAATATCTTGAATTGCATTACAGTCCGGGCATTCTCAAGAATATTATACAGGAACCTGAAACGCACGGATATATTGCGGAAGCAGACGGCGTACCTGCAGGATATATGCGTTTGAAAATCGAAGCTGAAGCATCGAACGTTTTTGTAAGCCAGCTCTATGTTCTGCCTTCCTATCAAAAACTTGGAATCGGTAAAAAGCTGATGCAAACGGCGGTGAACGATGCGATAAGTGCGGGATCCGACCGGCTCCGGATCGGGGTGATGGTGCAGAACGGCGCCTCGGTGCGATGGTACAGATCGCTTGGATATCGCATTGAGAAGGTGGAACCGTTTACCATGGGGAGGACGACGGTCGATCATTATATCGGTTCCATAGAAATAAAGCGCGCCGGCCGTGAGCTTCCATTCCATCCGGAGGTGCATGTCCCGGCGGAGAGAATTTTTTCCGTATACACTCCGCATCCTGAAAAATCGTTTGGGGCTTTATGCGGCGGCCTCTTTACCCGGCAGCGGCTGCTCTGGAAACATTTTGATGAAGCCGTCCAATCTCTGGATGAAGTTCAAATAAAGACCATTCCCTGCCGCGGTTTCAATGCTGCCGTGCAGTATAATCAGGCCCGGCTTGCCAGCGTAAGCGCACCGGTCGATGCGGATTCAATCGGCCGGCGTCCCTGTTTCCTTTGCCTCGACCGGCTTCCGCCGGAGCAGATCTGCATTCTCTGGCGCGATTCTTTTCTTGTTTTGTGCAATCCGGCTCCGATCTTCCGTCCGCATTTTACGATCGTCTCCAAAATGCATGCCCCGCAGGAAATCGTTTCACACACGGATGAAATGCTGGAGCTTGCCCGCGATCTGTCGCCGTTCTATTCCATTTTTTACAACGGGCCTCAATGCGGAGCCTCGGCTCCCGATCACCTTCATTTTCAAGTCAGTCCATGGCGCGCGATGCCTTCCGAGATAGATGCAGTCGATGCCGGGCGAAGGATTTTGCTCTACTATAAAAGTCACATTGCCGCGACCACGCTGAAAAACTACGGACGCGCTGTGATTATTCTGGAATCGACCGACTGCGAACAACTGAAAACGTATTTTTTCGGATTGGTCGACGCGTGGAAGACCATTGCCGGTCTGCACGATGAGCCGTTGATGAATGTCGTTTGTTCGTATCAGGAACGGATATGGAGGCTGATCATTTTTCCGCGGAAAAAACATCGACCCGCATTGTACGGGAAGAACGAAAAGGAACAAATTCTCATCAGCCCGGGTGCGGTCGATATGGCCGGATTGTTTATCGCTCCGCGCCTGATGGATTATGAACGCATGGATTCTGTCCTTGTCGAATCGATCTATGCCGAAGTGGCGGAGGACGAAAAATTTGCCGAACGGTTGATCCGGGGCAGGGAAATATGATTTCTCAAGAACCGCATATCTCCGTCGGTATAATCCAGAAGAGGGAAAAAGTTTTCGGAACATGTAAAGGGAATTTTATTCTCGGCGAAGGGCTGAATTTCAGCGGATCGTTCACAGCAGCGGCTGACGGAGATACCGCCGTGCTGCGGGACGGGAAACAGAAGGAAATATCGCGGGGGCGGGAGATCGTGCTGCGCGCGCAGCAGGGTGCGACGTTTATCCTGAACGATGTGGCAATAGGAATTCAATTCCACTGGCAGAGAAATGAAAATCAGGAATTCGAAGGAGACCTTAGATTCTGCGCTCTCCGGGGATCGCTCACTGCTCTGAACGATATCGGATTGGAACGGTACCTGGAGAGCGTTCTTTCCTCAGAGATGAGTGCGGAAGCTCCGATGGAATTTCTTAAAGCCCACGCCGTCGTTTCACGAAGCTGGCTTGCTGCCATGCTCGAACGAAAAGAAAAAAAAACAAATGCGAAAGCGTCCGCGGTGCATGGAAGGCATGACGAAGAGGAAATCGTGCGATGGTACGACCGCGACGATCACGGTTTGTTCGATGTTTGTGCAGACGATCATTGTCAGAGGTATCAGGGAATTACGAAAATTCATTCCGCTTCCGTCGTACGGGCGGCAGAAGAAACGAGAGGTGTTTTTCTCCTTCATAACGGGGAGATCTGCGATGCCCGTTTTCATAAATCGTGCGGCGGGAGGACGGAATTATTCGAAAACAACTGGCAGGATACGCCGGTCCCATACCTGCAGTCCGTTTCCGATTCGCCGGTTCCCCTATTACCGGTGCGAACCGAAGATGATGCCCGCCGCTGGATTATGATGGCGCCTGAAACGCTTTGTTATATGGCATATTGCAATCCGGCAAACGACAGGACGGCGGATCGAAAACTGCTGAAGAAGATTCTTCCTGATTTCGATCAAGAGACCGTCGATTTCTTCCGATGGAAGGTGGAATATTCCGGTCAGGAACTGTCTGCGCTTGTGGAAAAAAAATCGGGAATCGATTTCGGAGAGATTCTGGAAATAGTTCCGCTGCAGAGGGGTCCTTCCGGCAGGATTTTCCGGCTGAAGATTGCCGGGACAAAGCGCACAATCATAGTCGGCAAGGAACTGGAAATACGAAAATGGTTTTCCCCCTCGCATCTTTTATCGGGTGCTTTCATCGTCGATACTCTGCCGGATGCCCGGAACATTCCGAAGCAATTTATTTTTTATGGAGCAGGATGGGGGCATGGCGTCGGATTCTGCCAGATCGGAGCGGCAGCTATGGCGGAGGCGGGAACGGCGGCAGAAGCAATTGTTGAACATTATTTTAAAAACACGCATCTTAAAAAGCTGTATTAAGAAAGGCGGGTCTGAATCGTAATGTATATTACATGGTCGGATGATCTGAACGTGGGAGACCCCGAACTGGACGCGCACCACCGTTCCATTGTCGATGCCATCGGCCGCATGGAACAGGCGTTGGAGAAAAATCAGAAGAACACGATGACAGGGATGATTCTTCTGGAGCTGCAGCAGTACGTCAAAGTTCATTTTGCAGCTGAAGAAAAACTTTTTCGGAAAACAGGTTTTCCGCAGGCAGAGCAGCATATTGCCGAGCATAAAATCTTTCAGGAAAAGCTTGAAATATTGAAAGAAGAATTCGTAAGCGGGGAAGGGTACCCTGCGCTGGATGTTCTGGACTTTCTTATCAACTGGTTCACGAATCACATCACTACGTTCGACAGGGAGTATATACCTTATATCGGTATGTCAAAAGAGCATTAGGAGTTTACAAAATGCCAATTAAATGGAACAAAGAATTCAGTGTCGGTCATCCGGCCATCGACAAACATCATAAAAAAATCATCTCGCTCATGAATTCCCTGCAGAATGCTCTTTTGAAAGGAACCGATACTTCGGTCCTTCCAAAGATGCTGGAGGAATTAAGTTCGTATGCTAATTATCATTTCGGAGCGGAGGAAAATATGTTTCTCCAGTCCGAATATCCGGAGAGCGAATATCACATATTCCGGCATGAGGATTTCAGGAAGAATATCGGCAGGCTGAAAGATTTGGTAGACCGGAAAGAAACCGCTGTAGGAGCGGAGCTGCTGGAGTACTTGAGTTCCTGGTTTGTCGATCATATTGTGAAGATCGATATGAGAATGACTCCATACATCAGAAAATGAAAATCAAAGATTTGACGAAGAACAAAATATACAGGAAGCCGTGGAACTGGATACCGTCGCTCTATTTTGCCGAAGGGCTGCCGTATGTAATGGTCATGACCGTCTCCGGCATCCTGTATAAACGGCTCGGCATTTCCAATGCGGACATTGCATTATATACAAGCTGGCTCTATCTTCCGTGGACCGTCAAACCGCTCTGGAGTCCCATCGTGGATATGTTTGGAACGAAACGGCGATGGGTCTTCACGATGCAGTCTCTCGTTGCCGCTTTGTTCGGTTGTATTGCATTTGCACTGCATCTTCCGTCATTCTTTATTTTTACGCTCATTGTCTTTGCCTTTATGGCGTTTGCTTCCGCAACGCACGATATAGCCGCAGATGGATTTTATATTCTCGGGCTCAACCAGGCAGACCAATCCGTCTTTGTCGGCGTACGCAGCGTTTGTTTTCGTATAGCGATGATTGCCGGTCAGGGAGGATTGGTTTTTCTGGCCGGAAGTCTCGAACCGCACTGGGGAATAACTGCAGCGTGGTCGGCCATGTTTATCGCTGCTGCGGTTCTCTTCGGCAGTCTTTCCCTTTTCCACCGGTTGTTCCTGCCGTATCCGGAATCAGATAAGCCTTCGCATCGGGCAGAATCCGAAAATTTTAAAAAGGAATTCGTTCGCGCATTTGTACTTTTTTTCCGGCGGAAAGATATCGGTATCGTGCTCAGCTTCCTTCTGCTCTACAGATTTGCAGAAGCGCAGCTTGTCAAGCTTGTTCCGCCTTTTTTGCTGGACGCGCGTGCGCGCGGCGGACTCGGGCTGAGTACAAGGGAGGTCGGCGTTGTATACGGAACGGTCGGTATTCTGGCCCTTGTTGCCGGGGGCCTGATCGGCGGGTATGTTATTTCCCGGCAGGGACTGCGGTGGTGGCTCTGGCCGATGGCCGTCATTATGCATGCGCCGGACCTGGCTTTTGTGTATCTCTCGCATGTACTTCCGACAAATTTGTACTTTATCAATCTTGCGGTTGCCGCGGAACAGTTCGGTTACGGGTTTGGTTTTACGGCATACGCTATGTATATGATCTATGTCTCGCGCGGAGAATATGCCACTGCTCATTATGCCGTATGTACCGGCATTATGGCGCTTGGAATGATGCTCCCCGGCATGTTCAGCGGAAAAATTCAGGAACTTCTCGGATATCAGAATTTCTTTTTCTGGGTCGTTCTTTCTACGATTCCCGGATTTATCGTGACGGCTCTGGTGAAGATCCCGGAAGACTTCGGGAAAAAACAGACGGTGGAAAGCACATGACCAACAATAAGCGGAAGCATCGGTATATTTTAATGCTGACACTTGCAGCGGCCGGGACGGCGGCCGCCGCTCTCTACTATCCGGCCGTTCATTTTTCTTTCACCAACTGGGACGACAATCTCCTGGTCACACAAAATCCTGTGATTCGCGGATTATCGTTCTCTTCATTGATCGCAATGTTCACGTCTTTTTATGTCAATCATTATCATCCTCTGGTCATGATTTCTTATGCATGTGAATATGCGTACGCCGGTCTCGACCCGTTCCTGTTTCACCTGACGAATATCGTTTTCCATGTCATCAATGCAATGCTCGTCGTTTGGCTGGTCCGGTCTCTTATCAAAGACGATGCTGCGGCTTTGATCGCGGGACTCTTCTTTGCACTTCATCCGATGCGCGTCGAATCTGTTGCTTGGATTGCTGAACGGAAGGATGTCATGTGCTCTTTTTTTTCGCTTCTCTCGCTTCTTGCGTATATTCGATACCGCAGTTCGAGGAATATGAAAATATTCATACTGGCATTGATTTTTTTCCTCGCAGCGTTGCTTTCAAAAGCTATGGCGGTCACATTGCCTTTGTTGTTTGCGGCATACGATTATTACGAAGGGGGCAGGCTGACGCGCAGAGACATCGATGAAAAAGCGCCGTTACTTCTTTTTTCTGTTCTCTTTGGAATTATTGCGGCTGCAGCGCAGTACTCGACAGGCAGGATCGAATCCGATCCTTCGTTCCATATCGTAAAATCGTTCTTTCTCGTTTGTTACGGAATGGTATCNNTCGTTTATTTCTTTGCACGAAAGGACCGCATTCTGGTTTTTTCCTCGATCTGGTATGCGGTCACACTTCTTCCCGTACTACAATTCGTCCCTGTCGGACGCATGATGACAGCCGATCGGTTCAGTTATTTTCCCTCCATCGGCCTGTCCATTGCGGCGGGTTACGGATATGTATCGCTTTCGAATGCATTTAAAAAACGGAGTTTGTTCAAATGGCTGCTTCCGGCTGCAGCTTGCAGTATCCTGCTTTTACTTTCCGGAGCAGCACATCAGATGATCGATATCTGGCAAAACAGTTCGACACTCTGGAGCAAGGTCGTACATGACTATCCTTCCTATGCGGAGGGATACAGCAATCTGGGAATTTCAGAAGCGGATGAGAATAAGCCGGATGCCGCGATGGAGCATCTCAATAAAGCTCTTGCACTCGATTCGCTCAGCGTGCAGTATCTCTATAACCGCGGATTGCTTTTTGCAAAACTGCATCATCCGGATAGCGCAGCAGGGGATTTTTCAAAAATTATTAGACTCGATCCGGCCTCTTTAGAAGCGTACGTTCTTCGGGGCGATGTTTTTTATGAAAGCCAAAAGTACCGGGATGCGATAAAAGATTATTCTTTTATCCTGGATCGGTATCCTCAGGCGGCACAGTACCGCTTAAAACGCGCACATGCGTCGATGAATAACGGCGGATATCTTGCTGCCTGGAACGATCTGCAGCTGTTGAAAAATTATCCGCAGGCAGCGGACAGCAATTTGCTGAGAGCTTTGGAGTATGCATCTCCGGGGGGACCGGAACTGCATGCGATCGCAGGCCAGAGAAAAGCGGTCGTTTTTTTCCAGGGACGGGTCATGCCGCTTTTAAGGATCGTATCCGCAGATGGTGATCGGTACACGGACGGAAAGACCGTCTTTCGTATGAAAGGGGCCGGAGTTCGTCTGGAAGAGGGGCGAAAAGTCCTTTTCGAATTGCCGGATCAAAGAGAAAAAGATAAGCTTAAAGGGAAATAAGATATCGTACGGCTATTTTTGTGAATGCGCAGCATCCAGCGCCTCAGTTTCCTGATGCGTAAAATTGAATAGCAGGATCGGCAGGGAGTTTGTCTTTAGTTCACCTGCAGGGGCTTTGGAAAAAGCCGGAATTGCAGCGGAACGGCGAAACTTGCTAAAATCAGAAAAAAATTGATTCAATATACATTCGCATCCTGAAGAATGCGAAACATTAATCAAAATTATTCGTTTCTTGTCTAATACAAAAAATAAGTTTGTTTCATTCGTGAGGCGCTCGTTTATGAGAATAATAAAAATCATTACATGCAGTGTTCTTCCGGCTGTCATGACATTCCATGCTTTTGCCCAGCAGGATACGGCTGTTTCAAATGATGACCGGATGCAATTGGTGCAGGACAGTTCGGTTGTAGGTGAGGATACAAGCGCGGCAGATGAATACGGCAGTTTTATTTTGCTGGAGAACGGCGATAAATTGTACGGCAAGGTGGAAAAAGTTGTTCCTTATGCGGGACAGGCGTATTTACTGCTGGATGGATCTGAGCGGCATGATTTCAGCAATGTGCGGGCATATCAGGACGATAACGGCTTTTTTGTAAAGCTCCGGTCGACACCATGGAGTTATGAATTTGTACGCCGCGTCATCGAGGGAAAAATAGATTTTTTCAGTTCGACACATTTGACTGTGGTCGATGAACGGTTCGGCTATCCCTTCGCTCCGTACAGATCGTACCGGAGGCGTGCCGTCATCGCTTCGGAAAATATCGACTATTTTTCAAAGGACGGCGTCGATATTCTTCCCGTCAATTTTCATAATCTTTATGAAGCATTATCGGATAATCCGGAAAGCATGAAGTATCTGA
>PMML01000104.1:10883-28280 GCA_003162695.1 Ignavibacteriota bacterium
ATTTTCTGAGGCTGCGCCGGTTTATCCTCTCGAACAGCAGCTGAAGAACAATACCCGGTATCTCCAAGCTCCGGCCTGCTCTCTAATCTTTGAAAAGTTTTTCAACTCTATTGGAGTCCTGCCGCCGAACCAGCGGAGCCGAGTTTCTGCATTTTGAGTGCATGCCCTGTAATAATCCTGAGCGTCGAAGTGTCGGTCGAAAAAATCGAATTGTGTCCCTGCAATTCCTGCGGGGGATCGCCGATGAACATATCGCCTTTTCTCCAAATTCCGTCCGCATGCCCGGCTTTGCCTTCACCGCTCCATGCCCAGAAATTCGACCCGGCTATCGGAGCCCCGGCTTTTGCGGAGTCGTATAGTGCTCCGAAAATATGCAGAAAGAAATGATCGCGGGCTTTTGTCGTCGAAGCCGGCTTAAAACTTGCGCTGTCCCGGTCCAGACCGAACTCCTCCAATACTATCGGTTTCTGCAATGCACGAGCAAAAGAAATATGCTGCGCAATGCAGTCGATTGTCTTTGCTTCCGATGATGGAAGCGTCTCGTCGATTTTATTCGGATTGAACCATTGCCAGTTGAACGGCCAGATATGAACGGTCAGGTAATCGATCGCAGGCGTTTTATGCGCATCGAGATAACAATCGTCTAACTGCAGCGAACCTGCCAGCCCCTCATTGCCTGTAGAAACCAAATGATTTGTGTCGAGAGAATGAATGTATCGTGCCGATTGATCAATCCAGGCATAATACGCCGGAAGATTTGCTTTTGCAAAATCCCCCGGCCATTGAGACCCCGGACGCGGTTCATTGGACAATTGCCATGCCATAATCACCGGATCTTCGGCATACATGCGTCCATTGACGGAATTTTTCCGGGTGACGATTTTGTCCACATAATCCAGATAATATCGGACAGCTTTCGGCGTTGAATAGAATCTTGCCGAATAATCCATGAAGGCCAGATATCCTTTTTGCGGATCCTCCGGATCTGCGCCGATAGTATCCGTAGCCCATGCCATGTATTGCGCCATTCCGCCCGACCACTCCCAGTAGTTGGTTAAAAACAGAACTGCTCGCATCCGGCGCTTTGCCATCTCCGCAAGAAGAAAATCGAGACCTTCAACAAGCGAGTCGTCCACGATGCCGGGTGCGCGCTGTAGAGCGGGAACAATTGCCCGCTTCAGATACGATTCTTCCGACGCTGCAAGTATTCGTAAATTCGTTATACCGTGTGCTTGCAGCGTGTCCAATTCGCGCAGGAGCCTTTTCCGGTCTCCCGTCCTGCCCGGAGAACCCAGATAGCATCCGTACCAGAGGTTCGTGCCTGCATAGTAATACGGTTTGCCGCCGATCGTGAAATGTGTTCCCTTGACCTTCACGAAATCTTCATGTTCTCTGAAAAACAGAGAACTTTCGCAGCCGGATAAAGTAAAAAGCAAAAAAGCACACAAAAATATATTCCGAATGTTCATCTTCCTTCTGAAGGATTTAATACTATTCGAAGCTGCTCAGCATATTCTCATATGATTTATTCTTGATCATACGATAACACGCTGAGCAGGGACAGGTACCCAAATGAAGATGTTCTGCGCCGCTATTTCGTCAGTACGAATTTTCTTGCCGCACTCAGATCTCCGGTTTGTCCGCTAAGCGGATGGGCCTGGAGTTTGTAAAAATATACGCCGCTTGCCAGTCTGCTGCAGTTGACCGTTTCCGTATACGTGCCGGGGGACCGGACCTGGTCGACAACGGTCATCACGTTTCTTCCCAGCATGTCGAATACATTCAATGTTACATGAGAAAGCGCCGGAATGTCGTAACTTATTCGTGTGCTCGGATTGAATGGATTCGGATAATTTGCATAAAGCTTAAATGATGATGCAATCGAGTTCTTTGAAGCCGGAACGCCGGTCGGAATAGTAGTCGTGGCTTTAATGAGTTCGATTCCAGCGCCTGAATTCAGATTCCTGGAATATTCTTTGTTCAGCGTATCGTTCCAGTGTTCGTGCACGCCGAGACTTTTCAGATGCACGCCGGTTCCATTTGGGTCATAGGAGATCCCGCTCGGCCAGTTCGTTGTATCAGCCGCCTGATGGAGGTAATCGTCCACGCCGCTCATTTGAACGGGTTCGCTTGAATCTGTAAACTCGCCGGAAATAAAATCGAAACCGACGGATTCGATTGCTACGGGATCGAATGAAGCGAACATGGAAGCCGTATATTGATTGCAGAATGGACTCATTTTCCATTTGACGGGCTTATTAAGTTCAAAATTAGTCGACCATAAAGCGTCCATGAGATAGAAAAGGTTTTTTCCGCTTAATAAAGAATCTCCCATTAAATCCACCTGAACGCGATACTGATGGTATCCGGTTCGCACCGCAATGGCATTTCCGTTGGTTGCGACCAGTCCGTTATGCAGGTGCGTGGCGGATGACTGGGTGTTCGAGCCGAAATGATTTTTTGCAAACATCGATACGCCGGCATACTCGTGTCCCTTCATCATGGGAATGTTGAGGACATATTCCGCTTTTTCAAAAATGTTGTACAACGTATCGGTGTAGTATGGAGCGCCGCTCGTGCCATTAATCTTCAATACCGTTCCGTTATCGGAATAATGCACGAAAGCTGTCGTGCTTTTAACCACTTTCTCTCTGCCCATATTTGTATAACCGATGAAATCCAAATAATGCGCATGCGGAAATTCAGGATGCCAGATAGTGTAGCTGTTCTGATAGATGTGCTTCATCGGATCGCCGATATAAATATTACTGTCCGCAACGCCGACGACATTGACCAGTTGACGAAGGACGGAAAGCACGATTTCCGGGGATGTTTCTGAAATGCCGTAATATTGGTTGGTTTTTGGCGTCAGGTTGGAATTGTAATTTCCCTCCCAGCTGCTTGTGGCGTTTATTTTGATGAAAACTTTTTCTCCGGGAGCATAATTGACCGCACCTTTGCCTCGAAGCGTATTGTGATATTGGAAAATTGCATTCCAGGAAGCAGCGTCGCTCGTCTGGCCGGTGAGGCTGTGAATTGCCGACGAAAGCATACTGTCGATGACCAGTTGATGGTTGTTCTCGGGCATAAAATAGGCATGGTTTACAGAATCCGAAACGCAGCTCTGAACAACGGCGTTTGCGTTATGCACCCAAACGACACGGCCGGGAAAAATTCCTTTGGGAGTTCCAATCGGTGCGTTGACGGCTTGTACGTCGGGAGCAGTATTTGCTTTTAAAAACTGGAGGTTTCCCTGCATAAGGAGCGGGATAACCAGGCCGATAGCCAGGCCCAAAAAAGCAAACACATATTTTTTTCGGCCGTACCATGTTTTAGCTTTCATATAAATTAATGCAGACAGACCGATGCTTGCAAGGTAGGCGAGAAATCCGGATGCAACAGGAAAAGCTGCGCGCATACAGGGATAACTCGCTCGCGATGGTTTCGGTATGACCCTCAATGCAATCCAGACAAGAGCGATAAGTCCCATGATCGGGAGATAGAAACGGCTGTATTTTGTTACGACATGGTGCATATGTTTTTTATCGGAATGAGAATGTAGCAATTTCATTTTTGATGCTCCTTGATGGGATGCTTTCCTTTTTTAAATAAGTTACGGCAAATATAATGCCGTTGTTTGATTTTAATCATTTAAGTTCGATTGTGTGTTGATTGCCGTCATAGTGAAAAATAATATCGGGTTTTGATGCAAATTCTAAAGGAACCGGTTTTTCCCTGCCGATCCGGACAATTTCAATTGTTCTGTCATTGAGCATTCCCGGGAATGTTCCTTGCCGTTTCCCGATTGTAAGAGTGCGTTCTTTTTCCTGATACTGAATCGGAATGATTGAAAACGCACCTTTTTCATAATTATTATTGATGTTCTCATCTTCATAAAGATTGAAATTTCCATCGGCGCCGGTATAGACGAACAGGCGGAGTGTGTCGGCTTGTTTTTCCGTCGTGTATTGGATTTCCGGTCCGCAGGGAATAAGAGACCCGGCTTTTACAAAGAGGGGAATGACGGAGTATGGAGCATCGGCATGGATCGTTTGTCCACCCTCGAAATATTCACCAGATCGAAAATCATACCATCCGTTTCCTGCAGGAAGATAAACCGATCTTGTTCTGGCTTTATACTCCGTTACCGGATTGACGAGCAGTGCGGGTCCGAACATATACTGGTCTCCGATATTGAGAACTTTCGCATCGGAGCCGAAGTCCATAACGAGGGGACGCATGATCGTATAATCGTCCTGCGTCACCATGCCTGCTAGCGAATACATGTAAGGCAGAAGCCGGTAACGAAGTTTGTCGTACATCAACATCGATTGATAAGCCGGATGATTTTCCGGCGCAACATTGAACATCTCCCGGTAGGGAAATTGACCGTGCACGCGGAGCAGGGGACAAAACGTCCCGAACTGGAACCAGCGTGTTATAAGTTCCCGCCATTCGTCTCTGTCGCTGTCCGAAGGATGCTCGTAGCGGGACTCTACCGCAAAACCTCCGATATCCGTCGTCCAGTACGGAACGCCGGACAGGCAGAAATTCAATCCCGACGAAATTTGTGTTTTCAAATCGTACCATCGCGCAGCGACATCGCCGCTCCATACTGCAGCGGAATAACGCTGAAGCCCGGCAAAAGCGGAACGCGTGAGAATAAAAATGCGGCGGGAGCTGTCCGACCGGAGCTGTCCCTCGTAAACCCCTTTGCAATGCATCAGGGAAAAAGAATTCTGGTAACGCGCCGAAGAGCCGAGCGCCGTCGGTCCCTGCCGTAAAATTGTTTCCTGCCGGGAAAGGTTGGATTGAATATCCGGCTCGGAACAATCCAGCCACCATGCGTCGATTCCTTTGCTGAAAAGTTTTTCATCTATTTGTTTCCAGAACAAATCTCTTGCTTGCGGCTGGTACGGGTCGTAATATGTGGAAACATACCCGCGTCCGACCCAGTCCTTTTGACCTTTCTCCACGTTCCGCATATACAGCCAGCCGTGATTCTTAAACTCTTCGAAATTTTTCGTGCCGGCATAAAATTTTGCCCAGACGGAAATCATAATGTTCGTATGGAGACTGTCATGGAGCGTCCGGATCATACTTCCGGGATCGGCATAGCGGGCAGGATCGAATTCATGATCTCCCCAGCGATCCTCTTTCCAGTAAAACCAGTCCTGAACGATGTTGTCGAGCGGGATGCGGCGATTGCGAAATTCTTTGACGACGGAAAGTATTTCATCTTGTGTATTGTAATGCTCCCGCGATTGCCATAAACCCATTGCCCATTTGGACATCATCGGCGCCCTGCCGGTAATTTCGCGGTAACCATGAACGACATCGTCTGCGTTGTTTCCCGCTATGAAATAATAATCGATCTGATCGGCAACTTCGGAAAAGAGCGAGATTCCTCCGCTGTTTGTATCTTGTTCCGGCGGCAGGTATTTCAGTCCGATATAGCCGCCGGTGTGTATCCATTCGATTCGTATGCGATGCCGCTCGCCTGCCCGCATAGAGAGGCATGGGAAATGTGTCCATGGCAGCCAATTCTGCCGCCACGAATCAACAACCAAGCTGTCATCTAACCACATCTTTGTGTAGCCGCAGCAGTACAGCCTGAATTTATGCAGTCCCGATTCCCGGCTTTCAATTTCTCCGCTCCATCGAATAGCGGCGGCATTTTTTTCAAATCCGGGCGGATAAGCATCGTTGACGTCGATAAATTCGTGCTCGATTCTCGGCTCCGGTCTCGATGTGAAGAGAGAAGTCATAGCAGAATCTTTAAAATATTCCGCTGTAAGTCCTCCGGGACGGCCGTCCTTTCCGTAGAGCGCGAGTCCGGACAGCGATTGATATTCCCGGATATCTCCGAATTTTGTGTGAGAATTGTTGTCCCAGAGAATTCCATAATTCCGGCTTGAGACCAGGAAGGGAATCGATTTGACGATGTTATACTGCCAGAGATCCACATCGTGTCCTTTGTAGTTCATAATGGAATTCTGATGCCCGCCCAGGCCGTAGAATGCTTCATCGTCCGGCGAATCGAAAAGCTGCCGGATATGGAAAGTCTGTTCGCCCATGACTTCTGCTGCGGTTATTATTTTTCCTCCTCCGGTTTTTTCGTGCAGCAGTAATCGGTCATGTGGGGAATAGAAGGCAACCTCACCGCTGAGAGAGTTCACGCGCACTGTCACTTTTGCAGTGGATATTTCAACTTCGCCCGCATTCGTTTTCACCGACCATGGCACGGGCGCCCATTGTGTCAGGTTCGTCATAAGGCTCGGACGTTTCGAAAATGGAGTATCCTGCGCTGCAATCACGCGGATAATATTCTCAGTGCAGATCTGTATCTTCAGCCATCGTGCGTCCGTCTCATTCGGTTTTTTAAGTTCAAAGAGAACGCCGTCTCGCTGTTTTTCGAAACCGAAGAGCATACACGAACCGGTGCAAAATAATGCAAGAAGGAAAAAAATATTCCGTCGATTATTCATGGTTGTCTTTCATTTTTTGTTCTTTGATATCTGTCGTTTCTATGCGGCGCTCGATTCAATATTAAAGGAATATTGCAACTGATCAGTACGCTCTTGATAGTCAAGTTTTTCTCTGTAGCAGCGGGCGGCTCGCCCGCCTTGGGAGGGTGACCGCGGAAGCATCCAGACGTCAATCGACTAAAGAACAACACTTCAAAATATACTGAGTTATAGAAATATTATTTATTCAGGAGCCGATCTGCCGCCAGTGCAAGTATCATAAAATCCGTCGTTCCGCCTCCGAGAACGTATTCTGTCTGCTGCCATAAATAGGGCCATGTTTTCAATTCGGGCAGGTCGGGATATATCAATGCCGTACCGCTTGCGATACCTCCCGGAATGTAAGACCAGTCGTCTCTATTGAAACCGTATGCCGTGGTAATGGAACGAACGCCGACGCCTGAAACGAACGATGCCGTATTCTCACCGGGATGACATCCGAGAATAAAATTCAGCGCATTGAAAGCGTAGACGGATGGAAAAAGCGCCGGGAAACCGATATGAAGAAAAAGATAATCGACTCCGGCGGATTGAATTTGCCATCCCGCGCCCCAGATATACGGTTCATACGGAACGCCGTAAGGAGTCTTTTTTTGCTGTTCGTCAACTTCGCGCGCAGCTTCTTTTACCGCCTGCTCTATCGTTGCTGTGAATCGCGGATCGTTCAGTTTTGCCGTAATCCGTCCTGCTGTTTCGCAATGTCTAAGAATATGAGCGGCAATCGTATCTCTGCCTTCAAGCAGGATGTCCCCGTATTTTTTCTCAGAGGTCGAAAGAAAGAGTTCCGCCGCTGCGTCGATGCGTTCACTCAGTCTTGCCGAAGAGTTTGTTTCGTAGACCTCTTTTGAAATCTTCAGACATTTTTGCGCCAGTGCCGGGTTGTAATGTTCCATAACTCTAAAGGCGGCCGCCAGCGTCCGGGCGATATATAACTCCCGGCGCGGATTATCTTCCGTGAAGACCAGCCGGTCGTCTTTCGGCAGCGGTAAATGAAGCACCGGATCTTTTTCGTTCTCCCTGTAGACAAGATTATCGGTCACCGTCGTGAGGTCTCCCACCTGGGCATACTGCCTTATGGTCGGACTGATCATTCCTCTGTAGAATCTTCCCAGCGAATCGTAAGATCCGGTTATGGAGAGGAGACCGTGTTCGATTTGCTGAAGGATATCCGGCTTTCCATCAGGTTTGTGCAGTTCCACCGTTCTGGTTTTCTGATCGATGGATGTGGCGTCGTACTCTACGTTGAAAAGTTCATAGGCAAGGGAAAGTTTGTAGACGGTTTCAGCCTGGGATTCTATCCGTAAATCGTCGTCGCCTGCATCATGCCATCCTCCGATGTTTAATCCCGGCACATGTTCCCCCGGACTGAATTTCGTTAAGGTTGATTCATGCTGATAGTACCCGTCGATATGATTGAAATTTACGGGCGCCATCATTGCGTCATCCATATGACAAAGTCCATGCCATACTCTGTATCTGTCTCTCACTTTCATGTGACACATCTGAATGGGTAAAAAATATTCAAGAGTCGGCTGCCAGACATGCCGTGAGAATATATCCTTTTTGATTTCAAATTCGTTCGATTCCTGCCTGCCGTACTTCACTTTGTACAGGCCTTCTTCTTGAACGGAACTGAAGTCGAAGCGCAGGTATTGATATCGCAAAAAACGGCCCCAGGGTACCGGAGCCTGATCCGTCTGAACGATGATTTCAGAATCGGCGGTAATCCTTACAAGCTGAACCGGTTCAAACGTGCTTGTATGTTTGTCCAATTCAATGACCGCCATTTTATCCTGTTTCGGATGGTAGCCGATCTGAGAAACTTGAACGACCGGAGAGGAACGCCAGCCCCGGACTATCCTCGGAGTGATAATCCATTCAACGGCATTGCCGGCCGCTCCGGGCTGAACAATCGAGCGGAGGACAAACCATCCATTGTTATACAAACCGCGGCCATCGATGAGTTGAATGTCGTTTTTAGTGCTCGTTATTGAAATTTCCTTATCCTCATGCCCGGGAGCTATAACGAGATGTTTTCCTGCAGCCATCGGCACTATTTGAAGCCCTCCGTCCCCGGAATCTTTCATCGGTCCGTTCGCCTGCCTTGGAAAAATTCCCGATGTGCCGTCCATCGTATAATGTTCGCCGAAGAGCCGGCCCGGAAATAATTCCAGGTTAAACCCTATGCTCTTTGCCCATGACTCCGGTACGGGATTTTCAAAACTGACGATGACACGTATACTGCTGCCGATTGCTTCTGTTTTGACGGTATAGCGGAATTTTAAATCCGGATATGTGATCGGATTGAATCCTTTTCGATCTTTACTCGAATCCGGGTACCAGAGATCGACACTCACTGTTCCCAGTTTTTGATCGATCCGCCGCTGTCCCATGCGGGGGATCGGAGACCATTGTCCTGGAGCCGGTTCAAGACGAACGTCGCCATTGGCGGCCACACGCGTACCGCACTGAACGATAGTTACGCCGCTTTGATGGCCTTCCGGATAAAAATCGCTGAACACCATTACATTGATTCCGGGGGCTTCATAATAACCAAGATCGTTTAATAAAAATGAAAGGTCGGCCTCTTTTGACTGGGGGAAACCTATATGCTGGAAATTGAAGAAGAGGAAGAAAAAAAGAAAAATTCGTTTTATCATAAAATCCTCGCAATAAATCATAATCAGACAGGCGAAAGCCGAGGCTGCCGGATGTACTTGCAAAACTGATGTTTGTTCTGTCTCTTCGAGCAATTCCATCAGTGTATAATCCTAATCAAATATAAATGAAAAAACAAAAGGAAAAGCAAGAAAGATACGGTTGCATGATCGAAATGAATTTTACAAAATATTCCGCACGATAAACCATTTGCAAAAGGCGATGTCTAAAGAACAAAGAAGCGGGACGACATTCTTTGAATCCTGCCCGCTTTGACGCAATGCTGTGATACCACTACGTGGCGATGTCCCTGCGTGGCGATGCCACAGCGCAGCAGGTTAGAGATTGTGTCACGCTGCAGGCAGGAGTCTGCAAGCAGGACAAATGAACTTATCCAGCATGCAGAATAAAAAATCGCTGACAATCTGAGTGATTGTTTAAAAGACCTGTCGTCTCCAAAAAGTAAATCGGTGAAATGTTAAATCCATCCGGGAGTACCGGCGAAAATCCGCCTTCAGATTTTCATCCGGCGGCAGTATCCTCCCGGATGGAGTATTATTCGGACTCTCCCTCCTCTGTTATTATATGCCGGTTTTCCGAAAATCCGGAGATGAATGGCCGGCATATATTTTGTATCTTATTGAGAACAAAGGAGAACCTGCATGATTAAAATTGCTGTCGAAGCCGCGTTGGAAGCCGGCGCATATTTAAAAGAAAACGTCGGAAAGATACGTCATATCGAACACAAAGAAGGACAGGTGACCAATCTTGTTACGGAGATCGATAAAAATTCCGAAAAACTTATTATCGGAAAACTCAGCCGTCATTTTCCCGATCACGATTTTCTTGGGGAAGAATCGGGAAGTTCTGAAGTGAAATCCGACTACCGGTGGATCATCGATCCGCTCGATGGAACGGTCAATTACACTCATGCACTTCCTATTTTCTGTGTTTCCATCGGACTGGAATATAAGGGAGAAATTATTGCCGGTGTTGTGTACGATCCGAGCGCGAATGAACTCTTCACGGCGGAAAAAGGGAAGGGAGCATTCTTGAACGGCTCACGGATTGCAGTCTCAAAAACTTCGGAATTGATCAAAAGCATGATTGTAACCGGTTTTCCGTACGACATTGCCGGCAAGCTGTCTCTTCATCTTAAATCGTTCAAAGAATTCCTAACGGAAGCGCAAGCTGTGCGCCGTCTTGGTTCTGCCGCGCTCGATCTCTCATACGTCGCATGCGGAAGGTTCGACGGATTCTGGGAGGGATCGCTTCATGCATGGGATATGGCGGCGGGAGTTCTACTGGTGATCGAAGCAGGCGGACGCTGGACAGATTACGCCGGCCGTCAAGCGACGGTCTACAACCCGCAGTTGCTTGCAACGAACGGACTTATCCATGCCTCGATGATCGATGTGTTGAAAAGAAACGGTTAGGAAAGCCCGGACAGCGGATCTATTTTCGTAATTTTAAAATTGCCTTGCGAAAAAGAGCGGCGATTTCCTTGATCCCGGCAAAGACGCCGCCGAAGATGACAATTGTCGCTATATCGCCGGGAGCCGTATAATCGAACTCGCCTCCGAGGACGAATAAAAGTCCCGCAAGCGCGCCGACAACAAACAGCAATAGCCACATAAAGATTTCCGCTGTAAGTTTCTTAACTCTGAATTCCCGCGGGAATGTCGAAAAGTCCTCCCAGGAAAATAAATACGACCGAAGAAGTAAACTGAATGTATCCGTAGAATCTTCCACAGCTGTACCGGGAAGTCCGGANNGAAGTCCGCTCGCAAAATCATCGTCGTATTTTTTACGTTTTTTGTCGTCGATAAGAAGTTCGTAGCCGAGGCGTACCTGCATGAACTGCTGTTCGAAAAGAATTGGATCCTTTTGAACTTTTTGTAGTGTCAGGACGCGGTTAAAATATGCCATCCTGACCGCTTCTTTGCTGCTGGCTGGATCTATTCCCAGTACTTTATAATACGTCATAATGAGGTTCCCTTACGCTATAAGGTGTTTCAAAATACGTATTTAATTGATTTTTTTCCACTTTTTAACACCATTTTTATCAACCATATCTTTAATAAGAGACGGTTTGGAATGTCTGGCAGCGGAGATGGAAAAAGCGTCTGAAATGCGTTTGCGCGCTTGAGAAACAGCATTTTCACGGTCTGTAAAGAGCAAAGCTATCGGCTCTCCCGGTTCAACCGCATCACCTGCCTTCTTTTTAAGCAAAATTCCTGCTTTCATATCGATTGAATCACCCATTTTTTCTCTTCCTGCGCCAAGTGCAATACCGGCCATCCCCAATTCGTAAGAGTCTATTGCTTGTATGAATCCCTGCTCGCTTGATTTAATTTCCAGTACAAATTTCGACAGGGGATAGCGTTCGAGATTTTCAATGGACTCTACATCACCGCCCTGTGCGCGGACGAGATCGATAAATTTGGCATACGCAGAACCGTCTTCGATCGCTTTGCGGCACCTGTCGATTCCTTCCTCTATGGAACGCGCTTTTTTCCCGAGATATACCATGGCGCCGGAAAGGACGTATGTGACCTCCATCAGGTCTGCGCTTGCGTCGATGTTTCCGGCAGCGCCGGAGCCGCGCAAGCATTCGACGGATTCTACGACTTCGAGCCAGTTACCGATAGCGGTTCCGAGCGGCTGATTCATGTCTGTAATGAATCCGATTGTTTCTTTGCCGAATCCATTGCCGATATCGACTAATGTCCGGGCAAGTTCAAGCGAGCGGTCGTAGCTCTCCATAAAAGCGCCGCGCCCGGTTTTTATGTCCAGCACAAGAGCGTCGATTCCCTCTGCGAGTTTTTTGCTCATAATGCTTCCTGCAATGAGCGGAATGGATTCGACAGTCGCCGTGACGTCGCGCAGGGCGTACATTTTTTTATCGGCGGGAGCGATTTCCCTGGTTTGACCGGTCATGACGCATCCGATTTCACGAATGACGTTTATAAATTCGGAAATCGAAAGATCGGTCCGGAAGCCGGGAATGGATTCCAGTTTGTCGAGCGTACCGCCCGTGTGGCCGAGTCCCCGGCCGGAAATCATCGGCACCGGGACACCGCATGATGCGACCAGAGGTGCAAGGATCAGAGATACTTTATCCCCGACGCCGCCGGTGGAATGTTTGTCTACCTTGAAGCCGGGAATTGATGAGAGATCGACAACCTTGCCGGAATGAAGCATAAGGCGGGTCAGGATGAGCGTTTCTTCGGGGGTCATCCCGTTAAAGAATACTGCCATGAGGAAAGCGGACATCTGATAATCGGGAAGATCGTCTTCCACGTACCGGGTGACGAGTTCGCGCATCTCCTCTTCGCCCAATGAGCCGCCTTCCCGTTTCTTTCGAATCAATTCGGCAATATTCATATCGGCTTTACGTTTGAGCGCACTGCGTTTTTTGAATTTTCTTTTCTGCAAGCAGAATGCCGCAGATCGTTTTGCCGTCGAAAATTTCGCCGCGTTCGATCATAGCGGCGGCCGCGGCCATAGAATATGTCTCCAGTGTCAAAGTCGCTTCACCCTCTTCCAGCGCCTGTCCCTTTGGAGAACGCCGCAGTCCCGAAGCGAGATAGATGTGAAGTATCTCGGTACAAAAGCCCGGGGTTGTGCAGATGTCCGTCAGCTTTTCAATCGATGCAGCTTCATATCCGGTTTCCTCGCGGAGTTCGCGGGCCGCACAATCCAGAGGATTTTCATCCGGTTCGAGTTTTCCTGCAGGAAGTTCAAGTATGTACTGTTTCAGCGGATGGCGGTATTGCCGGACAAGGAGTATTTTTCCGTCATCCAAAAGCGGGACCACGACGCTGCCGCCGTTATGTTTGGCGATTTCGCGCACAGAAAGCCGGCCGGAAGGATATTCGATATCTTCCACAACCAGATCGAAAACCCTGCCGTGATAGAGGATTTCGGATTTAAGAGTTTTTGGAATGGGCATCGTTTTTATCCGGAGCGATATGAACAACATGCTGCGAAAATCCCGGTAGAATTTTTTCCGCCTGGAAAAGTGCATACATCCGTTCCCGAAGGCTGTTCTCCGCCGTTGTTTTGCTTCTCCAGCTCGACACATGCGCGATAAGCTGGAGACGGCATGAAGATTCGCTCAGCTCCAGCAGAACTGCTTCCGGCGCCGGGGTTTTTACAATATCCGGATTTTCTCCGGCTGCGGAAAGCATAATCGACTTTGCACGGCCTATGTCCGTTCCATAAGCGGCCGGAATATCGACGACAATTTTTAACTGGGGCGTCGGATAGGAGAGATTGATAACGCGGGACTTTGTGAGCTCCGCATTCGGAACTACAATAACATTGTTGTCGCCGTCGAGAATCTTTGTGCTCCGCAAACCGATTCCGAATACGTCTCCCGTCTCTCCGGTCGGCAGTTTGATCCGGTTACCGATGCGGAACGGCTGGTCGAACATGATGACGAAACCGGCGATCATATTGGCCAGAGTTTCCTGAGCAGCAAGAGCAATGGCGACGGATCCGCCGCCGAGAAAGACGAGCATGCTGCTGACATCGACACCGAAGTGTCCCATCATCGTTACCGAGGCAATAATGATCAGGATTATCATGATCACACGGTCGAGGATTGGGAGGACGGCGGAATTTAAAGTCGATGCAGTATTTTGCGCGTGCCGTTCCATGGTATGTTTCAGCACGGTATCGATAAGACGGATTAAAAAGCCGGTGATGAAAATAACGAAGGCGATGTAAATGATGCCTTCCGAATAACGGACTATTTCATGGCCCGTTCTGTCCGCGGGACTAATCCCTTTTGCAAGCTCTTCCGTTGCGAGGAAGAGAGCGGCAATGATGGTCAGCCATTTGATGCGGGGGACCACAACATCGAACAAATGATCATCGAGTTGTGTGTTGGTTTTCGTGACAAGTTTGCGGATGATTGTATTAAGAAAATATCTGAGCAGAAAACCTATGATTGCAGCAGCTGCAATCATAAACGAAGCGTTCATACAATGCGTGGCAAATTCAGTCCCGAAATTTTGATAGAGCCACTTGCCCATAACTTAGGAATTTCCTCTGCTGCCCGGTTTAACGGCTGTTCCGCCTTCTTCGCACATCGGGCATTCTTCCGGCTGGTGTGTTACAGCATCCATTTGGAGGACTGAAAAACTTTTAGTATCGAAGTGCGCTTTACCACTGCTGCGGTCTACAATGCAGCTGACACCGACGAGAGTGCCTTTCGATTGGTTGACAAGAGCAGCGACTTCGTTGGTCGAACCGCCGGTTGTCACGACATCTTCGACGACGAGGACCCGTTCTCCCGGTATAATCTCAAAACCGCGGCGCAGTTCCATCTTTCCGTCTTTTCGTTCGGCAAAAATCGTCCGTGCACCGAGCATTCTGCCGACCTCCGTTCCGACGACAATGCCGCCGATAGCCGGTGAGATGACAACTTCGACGTCGCTGTATTCGAAGTGACGGGCAATTTCACCTGCAAAGAGATGGAGATATTTTGGAAACTGAAGAACACGGGCGCACTGGAAATAATGAGCGCTGTGCAGTCCGGAAGTCAGTTGAAAATGGCCGTCTAAGAGCGCCTTCGTTTCTCGAAAAATTTCCAAAACCTGTTCTTTCGGCAGTCGCATATATCTCCTTTTTTGTAATTACTCAGCGAATTATCAAAACTGATTTACAATTAGTTTTTAGATATCCCATTGTAGATGTTCGTCGCGGACGACGTTCAANNTGTAGCCGCGACCGCTGGTCGCGGGATACTCCGACACCACCCCGTAGGGGCAACGCCGGTGTCGGCTACAGAAATTCGTTGTCGCAATTTAATTTGCAAATATAGAACTCACGCTGAATAGTCACCCATTTTTAGATAAACTTACGTGTATATAAAAAGATACGAAGAAGACGTCTGATGCGCAATTTCATTTGTAAGTTCAACGTTCCAGCCAATAATGTGCTGCGGTGCTGCGGTTCTTGGTTTGTTACATGCCTTTTATGATTTCATCGGCGAACTCGGAACATTTTACTTCTTTCGCGCCTTCCATCATACGGGCGAAATCGTACGTCACCGTTTTGGATTGGATGGCGCCGTTCAGACCTTTGAGAATCAAATCTGCCGCTTCCGGCCAACCCATATAGCGGAGCATCATTTCTCCGGAAAGAATAACAGAGCCCGGGTTGACTTTGTCAAGATTGGCATACTTCGGTGCAGTTCCGTGCGTTGCTTCAAAAATCGCATGGCCGGTGATATAATTGATATTTCCACCCGGTGCAATGCCTATGCCTCCTACTTGAGCTGCAAGGGCATCGGAGAGATAGTCGCCGTTTAAGTTCAGCGTGGCTATGACATCGAAATCTTCCGGACGCGTCAGGACCTGCTGCAGTGCAATATCGGCAATAGCATCTTTGATAACGATTCCGCCGGGAAGTCTTTGCCATGGACCGCCGTCGATTTCCATTCCGCCGAATTCCTCTTTCGCCAGTTCATATCCCCAGTCCCGGAATCCGCCTTCCGTAAATTTTTGAATGTTGCCTTTGTGCACGATGGTAACGGACTTCCGTTTATTGTCGACGGCGTATTGAATAGCTGCACGGATGAGGCGCTTCGATCCTTCCTCTGAAACCGGCTTGATGCCAATGCTTGAACTGTCCGGGAAACGGATTTTTTTAACGCCCATTTCCTTTTGGAGGAACTCGACGATCTTTTTTGCTTCCGGCGTTCCGGCTTTCCATTCGATCCCGGCATAAATATCTTCCGTGTTTTCGCGGAAGATAATCATGTTCACTTTTTCCGGATGTTTGACAGGCGAAGGAACGCCGCCAAACCATTGAACCGGGCGCAGGCATACGTACAGATCCAAAATCTGCCGAAGGGCTACATTGAGAGAGCGGATACCGCCTCCGATGGGTGTGGTAAGGGGGCCTTTGATGCCGATCAGATATTCTTTAAATGCTTCGATCGTGTCGTCGTGAAGCCATGTATTGGGACCATAAACGAGATTGGCTTTTTCTCCGGCAAACACCTCGAACCAGACGATTTCTTTTTTTCCGCTGTATGCCTTTTTTACCGCTGCGTCGAAGACACGCTGCGATGCACGCCAGATATCGGGTCCTGTTCCGTCTCCCTCGATAAAGGGGATGACAGGTCTGTCCGGCACCTGAAGCTTACCGCAGCTGATGGTGATTTTTTCGCCGTGCGCAGGCGGTGTTAATTTTACATACTTCGGCATCGCTTAAATCTCCTTATAAGAGATGAGAGATGATTGAATGGTTTTTCTGATTGCATCTCCAAAAACCTTTACCTCACCGTCCCCGTAATGCTTGAGATTTAGAACGAATCGAATATTATCGTCCCGGTAGCGGGGGGTGACGTGCAGATGAAAATGAAACACCGATTGACCGGCAATCGATCCGTTGTTGGAGAAAAGATTATAGCCTTCAAGCTTATAATGAATCACAAGCGCGTTTGCGATGATCTTTGCCGCATGCAAAACGGAACCGTAGGATTCCTCCGGCAGGGCGAGAAAATCTCGGCAATGAACCTTCGGAATGATAAGCGTATGGCCGTAATTAATCGGATTGATATCCAAAACGGCAATGACATGATCGTCTTCAAAAAGGGTTTCAGCCGGAATCTGTTTATCGATGATTTTACAAAAGATGCAGTCGCGCATTATCAAATGAGAGCCTTTTTATGTTTTTTATAATCTATCCAAATAACGATGGAAAGTCAAAAATCGTTCAAAGGGAAATATTATTGCATCCGGTAAATTAAATTATTACCGTGCATTGTAAAAGGCCGGATTTAGGCGGAACTTAGTTTTAACCGGTTTAGAGGAAAAAATAATCACTGTATATTGGAATAAACACTTCACTCCGCTTTAAATTCCCCGTGTAGAGTCCGACTCGCAGTCGGACTTCGATCCGCATTAAATTCCCCTTGTAGAGTCCTCCATAGGAGTCTGCCATAGGCATCACTATGTGACCTACGGAACGACTCGCAGTCGGACAGCCCTTTTACAAGGGAATTATTATCGTTAAATTACATGTTGCGTATTTATGAAAATATATGACTATTCAGCGTGAGTTTTATATTTGAAAATTAAGTTACCGCGACGAACTTCTGTAGCCCCATAGGGGCGAGCCGACACCGCCCGCCACAAGATGAACCATTGCGGGCAGGGTGGTGTCGGAGTATCCCGCGACCAGCGGTCGCGGC
>PMML01000123.1 GCA_003162695.1 Ignavibacteriota bacterium
ATGCGAGAACTCGGCACATGTCGCTTTATCGAAAAAGGAGAGAACATTTTCTTCATCGGTCCCACCGGCACTGGAAAGACACATCTGGCAAAAGCTCTTGCTCACATGGCCTGTCGGCAGCACCTCTGTGTTGAGTTCTTCAATTTCCAGGAACTCTTCCGTCTGCTCAAACAAGCCGATCTTGCCAACTTACTCGATAAACGGATCAGACCGTTACTCAAAGCCGACCTCTTGATACTCGATGACTTTGCCTTCAAGAAACTCGACCAACAATCCTCTGAATACTTTTACGCCATTGTCGATGCTCGCTATGCATCCAAATCCATCATTCTCACCAGTAACCGTGCAATCAACGACTGGGGAGCCATCTTTCCCGATCCTATCATGGCTAATGCTTTGATGGATCGCTTAGCCCACAATGCTCATCAGATTATTATTAAAGGAGAATCTTTTAGAAAAACTTTGAAACCATCATCAAATATATCTTGATTATGAAATCATCTTGAATTACAATACAAAATAACTCACGTCAGGTGGGGAATTGTGCTGGCCCTGACTGTGGGGAATAATGTGGCCCCCGACACTTTAGTTCAGATTTTACACTTAAATACATTTGACATTTATACATAGCTTGCAAGAATTATAGAACGATAAAAAATGAAACTATTTCCTTAATAGTCTATAGCGATTCTATTTGGTATCCGTAAATATAACGATTTGTTTTTGCAATGTGCTTACCTGGCGATTCAGCTCAATCACATACAATGTCAGTCCTTCCATTGATTGCACATGTACGTGCTCCAATATTTTTCCATATTCTACTCCCGATCCCAATCATTCAAGGCATTCAACATCGATAATTGAATGATTGCCTAAAATATAATTCCTTGCGCTCGAATAACGCCAATATTTCGGTTTTTCAACAAATCCTTTTCTCACAGGATTCTCATGCAAGTAGGCCAGCATTTGTTGAGATAACATAATGAGCATGATTAGTCATGACAACATATCCATGCAGATGCAATCCCTTATTGGCACAGCAGCACTTCAGACTTTCAATGATTTTCTCAAACAATGGGGCATCGACAAAAACATTTTGACACTCAACGATGGTGGTTGTAGCAAAATAGAGATTGACGCCCGGTATGATTTTCCAGCGACTCAAGGTACGGTAGCTAAAATTTTTAGTTCGTGAGTGCAACTCTAAGTTGTGCCGGAGTTCTACTCCGGCACAGCGAGGAGTTAGCTTGCCCGCCAATCTTAATGGCAGGACTCCCGACAACAAACGGAACAATCATAGTTTTATTACGGTTCGTGAGTACAACTCACTCACAACTAAGTGTTTCAGCAAATTCCTAGTGAGGGCCGACTATAAGTTTTGAAAATCTTTCTTGTATTTCATGAAGTGCCTGAAGTGGAAATGGTTTTTCAAGTTTGAGTAGATAGTCATAGTATTCTTTTAGATTATTGATAAATTTCTTTTCTAATTGCAGTGAATTCAATATTTCAACATGCTTATTAAACCACAATATTCGAGTATCTTGATTCGGTACACCTTTATCAAGTTCATATTTGATCGCAATATCTCTTGTAACTTCCATAAATATTGCAAAAAGTAACTCGTCAATATCTTGTGTTCTTACGATTAAATGGTCATCTTCTTTGTTCCTATAATAGCCAAAACCAATGAGCGAATAGTAATCATTATCTATTGTTACATAGTATGGTCTATTACCATAATCTGATCCATATGCGGGTAGCCTATTTTTCGCAAGACCCAAACTCATATTAACTTTCTCGATCATTTTTTCTATTTGCAATAGCGAATACATGCCTAAACCTCATAAAAGGATTTTTATTTAACTTGTATAAAATATCATTATTTTACCAAATACCCCAACTCGTTATAAATCAACTTTGAAACGAGTACTCTATTTGCATCAGCAAACACATCCGTTGTACCATTGACCGTTTGGTATGTATTCAGTAAACGATCGCCTGCATCGTAAGTGAAACCATTTCTGATAACAGTCGGAGTAACGCCGGCCAATACTAATTATTTTAATTTAACATAGAGAAAGAATCATGATTCATTATTGACGCTTGATATTTTATCCACCCATTCCAACGGAACTCATCACTTCGAACATCGGCATGTACATGGAAATCAATATGCCTGCGACAACAACTCCAAGAAATAGAATAATAACCGGTTCGATAACCGAGGATAATGTTTCGACCTTTACGTCTATGTCTTTTTCATAATAAGCCGCGACTTTCAGCAGCATAACATCCAACTCGCTTGTTTCTTCCCCCACCGCTATCATCTGGGAAACCATCGGGGGAAAGAATTTGGAGGTTACCAGCGGCTCTGCAACCGTTCGACCCTGCTTTACACCGTTTATAATTCCCTGAATTTCCTGCTGCAATTGCTCGCTCTGGAATATACGCATCGTTACGCCGAGCGCTTCAATAAGCGATACATCCGCCTGAAGCAATGTTCCAAGCGTCCTGCAAAACCGGGCAACGTAGTTCTTCATCAATATATCCCCGATAAGCGGAACGGATAATAATTTTTCTTCAAGCTTTTCGCGAAATTTTTCCTTTTGCAGTGTCGATTTGAATCCCATGACAAGACCAATAATCGCAAGCAGTGCAATCAGACCGTATCGTTCCAGACCTTCGCTTAGTGAGAGCACTATCTTCGTCAATGCCGGCAATTCTATTTGCATGCTTCTGAACATCTCCGCAAATGCAGGGACAATGAACATGAGCATAAATCCGATTGCACCGGCAGCTACGGCAATGACAAATACCGGATACGTCATTGCCTGCTTGAATTTCCGCTTCAGGGCTACGACTTTTTCAAGATATTCCGCCAGCTGCGCAAGCACTTTTGGCAGTTGTCCGGATTCCTGCCCTATTTCCGCCGTTACCACAAACAGGCGATCAAATATTTTCGGATGCAGCGACAATGCTTTGGAGAAGGAATTTCCCTTCTGAATTTCTTTTACCAATGAGCCGACCATATCCTTCATAGCTTCGTTCGTCGTTTGATCCCGTAATACCTGCAATGATCGTAAAAGAGATACTCCGGATTGCAGCAACACTGAAAGCTGTGTACAAAACTCAGCGACCGTCTTTTCATCTATTCGAGAACGGAAATGGAAGAGAGAAGATGATTTTGATTTTGTTTGGGTTCGATTTTGTGAATGTGTCGATGTCATAATTACTATAATCTTTCAATGGCTGTCTGTGAATTCACCGCGCGAGCTTTGAAGGATTGCAGCCATTGCATTTGCCTTCCATAAATTATTTTTTGGGACGCCTTCAACATCCACACTGACGCATCGCACAACAGATCCGGAATCCTGTGCTGCACGGGATATTTTAACAACAATCTTCATGACGGGCTGGTAGAGCAGCGGCGTATTATTACGGTAAATATTCCCATCTTTAAATAAGAACGCAACATCTTTTTCATATACAGATTTCAAGATCAAGGTGGTATCGGTAATTGCATCAATGGATTTCGATTTCTGAATATCGTACACAACCTGTTGCAGCACGCGCTCAACCGCATCACGTCCTTCGCTTTTTGTCTGCCACGAAAGAAATAATTTATGAGTAAATGCATAGACGGAAAAACTCAAAGAGATAAGAAGAGAGCCCACAATCATAACCACCAACAATTCCTGTATGGTAAAGCCCCGCTCATCTCCGACAGCCCTGCGGAATTTAGTTATTGTGACTCTTTGCATTTCCATTATTTCAGTATTTCAAGATTTGATGGTGAAAGCAAAATTGATTTATCCAATCCCGCAATAATCCTTTGCGGATCCTTAAAAGCAGCAATGGTGACATGCACTCTCACGATCCGAAATCCATTCTCTATTTTTCGTTCAATGAGGAAATTATCAGTTTTCGTTTCTTTTTCTGTAAAATCTTTCATACCAACGACCTGATTCATTTCGGATTCGGCCAGAACAGTCGCACGCCGCAGTGTGTCCGATTTATTATCCATCATAAAGTTTCCGACACTTACAATCAACGGAATAATGACGGCCAGGAAGAGGGACATTGAAACAACCGTCTCTACCAGCGTAAACCCGCTCTCATTAATATGCAGCTTGATATGCAGCCGCCGTTCTTTTTCCATATTTTCCATTAGAGCCAATCCAAAATATCCAATTTCGGCGAATCCGAGAAACCTGGCGGAACCAAATAGCTTTTGGGAAGAGCTGTTCTGTTAATCCTTGCACTTTTCAGCCAGCCGAGATAGGTCGTCGGTGATTGATAAAAATAAAATTCTTTTGTAATGACCGTTCCATCGATTGAACCGTCTAATGTTATATATGCCGTTGAGTATAATGAGCCGATGAGCTTTGCACCTTCTTTTATTATTACAACGCCCGTGTCGGCAGCAGGAGCAAGGAACAGCATAGTTCCCTCCAATCGTGAACCATTTTCCATGATAATTTGATTCTTTGGCGGATGCGGCAGTTGTGATTGTGCTGATACGGCAACAGACGGGTATCGGGCCGCAGCATTTGAATTAAATGTAATGGAGGGTGCGAATAATTGTGCGCGCACCTGATCCGACAACAACGCAATAGAGCTCTGGCTGTAAACAACCGGAAAATCAAATTCCACGTTCGGCGCAATAGTTATTTGTTTGGCAGCAAGAATTTTTATGAGCCCTCGTATCCGAGCGCTGTCGCTAAAAGCCACACTGCCCGTTACGGCAATTGTCAGCGGATTTTCTGTTCGTATATATTGTCCCTGAATAACGACATCACCATTGATAGAGACGGCGGCAACCGACGGAGCAATCATCCGGGGCTGAAGAATTGTCGGCAAGCCTCGAAGGACAAGTGTTGTGGAATCGCCGGATCCATTAATCCCTGCTGAAGCGATCACTTTGTCCCATTCGCTCATTTCATTTAAAAGTTCTGCTGTGCGATATTGCGGCAATTGGATATTTGCCTGCTGACTTACCTTGCCCTGTACGGGAATCGTTCGAGGTGTCGGCAGGCCTTGCAGCGTTCCCGTAATAACGCCGCCTTTACCCGTAGTCACATTACCTGTAATCGAAGTGTTTCCCGCACAGACAAGTTGATGGTTTGGATTTGCAAACACCAGCGCATTATTAAAATCGATTGAGGGGTTGTCTCCCACAACGGCAGCGGCATTGGTTCTGAGAGCGCCGGAAATGCCCGTCGATCGAATAAGAAAGAAACATCCCCATCGGGAAAGAACAACCGTTGCTTTTGAATTATAAGGAAAGGAATATTCCGTAGAAATACCGGCAGCAATATTGGTAAGGGATGTTTGCTGTGCAAGAAATTCGCTGATGCCGCTTTGCGCCGCATAGAGCGCATGGACTCGGGCCAGATCGAGCATCGCTGCTTTTCGCTGCAGATAATGCAGCATCACAACCGAGAGTGCGGCAAGTGAAAGGATCGTGATAAGAAATAAAATGGATGGAAGCGCAAAGCCTGCTTCTTCCTTTTTAGAAATCGTATGCCGGTAAACGGTATTCATCTGTGTTCGATAACTATGTAGCATATTTTGATACCATCGTTCGAGTAGCCTCAAATAATAAAACTGACATCGGCATATCCATTCGAGGAAGGTTCCGCGGTCAACGCCCGCGGCTACAATGAATCTTAAATATTTTGAACACACTGGGGAACTGCTTTATTCGTTTACTACCAATATGCCGTTTGCTCTATAAAATTTATAGTGCACAATATTCTGACCGATTTCGAGAATTTTTACGCCTTGCAGCGTATCTCCCTTGCCGAGAAACGAAACTGTCCCGTCAACGGACTCCAGAATTGCTGTCTGACGCCGGTTGTTGTTCACAATACCAAGGAGCCGCAGAGGAAATTTTGGAGGAGCAATCTGGACCGGCTTCACCGGCTTATCCTTTTTCGTTCCATGATGAATAACGGGAACTAAAAACTGAAACGGATCTTTTATATCAGCAGTGTATTGAAATATTTTTATTTTAGGTCCGTTCTTCTTCGACAATCCTCCGTTCATGCTTGAATCAAATTCATCGCCGGAATGCGCGGAATGAATAATCTGATAACCCACTCCTCCCCAAACACAGAGCAGCAATACGCCTAGAGCCCAATTTAATATTTTCTGTTGCTTTTTCATCGTGCTTTTTCGACCGGCAGCAGTACGTTGCCTTCCAGAGATGCTTCCAGCATCGAATTGGAAGCCTGCCCGGCTGTCATTTCTAATTTTGTTACAGCAAGCGGAATCCGGCCGGTTTCCAGTATATTCACAAAATGACCAAGATCATGAAAACGAGCGATAACGTCTACTTTCAATGCCATCGAAGCAACGGTATCTTTCGATTGAATGACAGATGGAGACAATGCCTGGATACGCACGCCGGACTCTTTTGCCGTTGCGTGCAAAGATTTTAAAAACATGAACTGATCGATTTTCTCGGAACTGTTTTGACCTAACTGCTCTTTTAAGAGCACAAGTCTGGTTTGGTAATTTATTTTTTGCTGCTGAAGTGTATTCGTATCGGGTGTTACTTCAACCTTTGATTCCCAATCCTGATAGAACCCCCAGGTTTGCTGCCACCGATCGATTATTTCTGCTGCAAAAATATAGAGGAAGAAGGCTAACATTCCTGCGATTATGAACTGATATTTTTTCTTCGGCGTCATGCGATTAATCTTCCGCAATGGCTTTAATGTCAAAGGTTGTAAATGAGCCGTTTTTTGGAATCAATGCCGCTTCTGCCGGAAGCGCACTTCCGGACCGAATCAGGCTTGGAGAACAATGTTCGTTTTCCAATTTTTTTAAGAAATCCATAATTTGTTCCGGGTCGTTTGAATATCCGCGGAGCATTAAAATTATATTTTTCCCGTTTTTTCCTATCGACAATTTATAAAGCCAGACTCTTGCCGGCATTACTTTACCGATTGTATACATCAGCCGGCTTATTTGCGCGCGTTGTTGTACGCCTAATCGCTCCGTATTCTGACGCTCCAGTATCTTGACTTGAGATTCCAGGGCCGCAACCTGCGCATAAAGGGGATCCGATAGGCGCTGTTCTTCCAATGCATCGATCTTACTCTGGAGAAATATATTCACGACAATCGGGAGCATTAAAAGAAACAATATGAATATGCCTCCTCCAAGCACTATGCGCTGCATTAAGGACTTGTAAATCGAAGTCTCATGTTTTTCTTTTAATGCTTCATCAAGCACATCGAAGTTTGTTAAGGAAAGGCCTAATCCTCTCAATGCCAATCCGATTGCCAATGTATATTCAGACGGTAACGAGAGCGGAATAAGAAGACCGGCACCGGAGGGTACATGATCCACCTGTACTTCTCCGCTTAAGAAAACGGACTGCTTTTCAGGAGAATTCGGATCAATGTCGTTCGAATGCACCGATCCAATTTCACGAATATCGGAAATTGACGCCATTGTATGCTTTTGGATGACGCCGGCTTCGATGTGAAAGCAGTGAATCAGGTCTTTTGAGATATGATATTGTATATCAGTTATGGTTTTATAAGAAGGATACAACAACAACTGAGCATTGGGTGCATCAAACACTCCCACGCCAAGCCCGATAACTTCCAATCCAACTTCCTGAAGGAATGCCAGATGATCGTTGATATCCGATTTTCGTACAAAAGCAATTTCTATGGATTCCTTCCGGACTTCATAACTGTACCGGATATCCTTAAACGCTATCGGCAGCCGGATCAATCTTTCGTAGTGCTCTTCTATCCAGGCATCGATATTTTCCGTGCCCTGCGGCAGTTGTGCTTCAATTATTTTTAAGCCTGCTGTTTGAATGCTGGAAACGACATACTTCGCGGTTATTGCATGTTCGCACAGAAGGTTCTTGACAATTTCTGCTCGCTCGGTTTTTGATGAAGAAACTGCGAAGGTATGGGATAAATAATGTTCGACCGAATATTTGGGCGCATGGCGATTTAAAATATTGCCATGTTTTTGAAGCTCAACAATGCGGACTGTCGTTCCGTCGTCATCGAATCCCAGCACGGAATGTACCCCGGCAAGAAAAGGAAGATCAAGCCGGTCCAGGACGTCCGCTGCAGTCATTGCTCGTCACCCGGAGGGGCAAATGCGCGGAACGCCTCGCCATGGGAAATATGCGTTGTTACATAAATCAACAACTCGCTTTTTTCGTGACTCGTTGAGGTCGTTGAAAAGAGATATCCCAGAAGCGGAATAGAACCAAGCAGAGGCACCTGTGTGCGATTTTCCGTGTCCTGATCCTGTATCATGCCGCCCAGTACAATTGTCTCACCCTCCCGTACGACAATCGTCGAACTCATAGACCGCCTGTTAATCGTCGGCGGTACGGCAGAGGAAAATGTTCCCACGGGAGTTCTAAAGTCCGGTTTAATTTCAACAGTAATCTGGCCGTCTGCTCCTACAAACGGTGTAATTTCCAATTTTACATCCGCATCGATTTGCGAAAATGCCTGACTCGATGCAATGGAGTTGCTTGTGGCAGACGGAAATGTCGTAGTTGTCGTCAAAAGATAATACTGCGTCGTGCCGATACTGAGACTTGCCGGATTTCCGCTTAGCGTAGCAAGTACGGGGCGGGATTTGACATTAGCCACGCCTTTTTGTTCCATAGCATTTAATTGCGCATAGAAATTATCGGGCAATTTGCCGATGTTCGCCACTCCCGATAAGGACTTCTTAAGCGATACGCCCGTAAACAACATGCTCACATTCGATATGAACGAATCGTTTTTCCCCGTGCTTATAGTTGTATCGCCGGATCCGCGAAGTCCCGCACTCACGCCGAGGGATAATGCTTTTGTTCTATCGTAATCGACGACGATCGCTTCAATCAGCACTTGAGGTACGGGTTTATCGATCTCCTTTATGAATTCTTCGGCCTGTGCAATCACGTCGTTGGAAGCGACAATGACAATACCGTTTAATTCTTTAATGACTTTGACAGCCGACTGAGAAGAAATGAATTGCGGTATTAAATCGAGTGTTTTATCCGCTCGTAAATATTTAAGACGGAGCACTTTCGTTGCCGTCATCGTCTTATTACTCTTCTCACCGATAAAATACATGTCTTCCGATTGTCGATAGGTAAATGTCGTATTGCGCAGCAGCAGGCTGAATGCGCGCTCGACTGAAATATTCGTTGCCCGTGCTGTCACGCTTCCGGTAACCTGACTATAAAAAATGACATCGGTATTTAATTGACGTCCTATATCCGACAGTACACGGTCAAGCGGTGCATTCGTCACATCGATTGTTACCAGAGAATCATGCACGCTTATCCAGTATGGTCCGGCTTTTTGCCCGCTCTGCTGACTGCCTTGCGATCCTACAAAGTAATCCAGCCGGCAGATCGTATAAACGCCGTTTTTCTTCTGAACAGCAAAACCGTTATTATTCATCAATTGCGTAAAGCCCAGATCGAAATCGATATCGCTCAGCGTTCCGCTTACGCTGCCTGCAGTACCATTTGCCAATAAAATATTTTTTTTGCTCTTCTCTTGAATTCTTTGAATAACCGCATCCAGATCGTCGTTCTTAAGCTGTACCGAAAGCAGATTATTTTCATAATATATCCACGGTATTTTGGGCGGGGGAGGTTCCGGTTTGGGCTGAGGCGGCGGGGGCATGATTTTAAATATCCCTCCCTCCAGTTTCAGACTAAGGTCTTGCTGGCTGCAAATGAATTTAATCGCATCATACACACGGATATTGCTGAGGGAAATCGTCAGGTGTTTGCTGATTGAGTTGTCGACAAATAGATTGAGATGATGCTGGTACGATAATGCGCGAAACACATCGCGCACATCCGTGTCTTTAAAATTAAGAGAGGTCGTATCTTTTGCCGTCAGGGGAATATCGGATTCTTTAATAATATCCGAGTCGATTTTTTGCTGCGGCGATTTTTCTGTTAGAACGGTATCTGCATTATATTTAATGACAGAATATTTCGCGGAATCGCTTTTTTGTCCGCCGGACGATGCAATTTCTGTCCGTTTCGGCGAAACATCGGTATTCGTAATATTTAAAGAATCCTTTTGCTGGCCGTATAAAAATCCGGCCGATGAAATAAATAAGCAGAACGTTATCATTATTCGGTTTTGCATAACAAACCCCTTCCGCCCTCTTTTGAGAACTCATTCTTTGTATACTTTAATTGATAAACCTTACCGCCTTCGTCTGTATCGTATAAATATTTTAGGCCGGATGCAATAAGTTACACCCGATTAATGTTTTTCCTTTTGAGAATTTCTATCGCAAAAATATTTCAGCAATAAGATAGGGGCATACGGTCTACATTGCTGTTTCTCTGATAACTTCATCGAGCGTCGTAATGCCCTGTTCTGCTTTTTGCAGCGCTGCCTGCCGCAGCGTGTTCATACCGTTTTTTTGACCTGCTTCGCGCAGATCGCTTGCCGTAATCCCTTTCGCAATCCTGCTGCTCATGCCGTTTTGGATGGAAAGCACTTCGTATACCGCCGTTCTTCCTGAATATCCGAATTGGTTGCACTGCCGGCATCCTGCATTCTGATAGTATTTTGTTCCCTTTTTTATATTTTCTTTCCCGATTTCCATTATTTGTTCATACGTCGGTTCTATCGGCGTCTTGCATGCAGGGCAGAGTTTTCGAAGCAGCCGCTGAGCAAGAATCATTTTTACCGATGATGCTACGAGAAAAGGTTCGATACCCATATCGATCAATCTTGTCACGGCTGAAGGTGCATCGTTTGTATGGAGCGTTGAGAAAACCAAATGACCAGTCAATGCTGCGCGGATTGCTATCTCCGCCGTTTCGCCGTCTCGAATTTCCCCTACCATGATGACATTCGGATCCTGACGAAGAATAGAACGAAGCGCCGCTGCAAATGTCAAACCGATGTCCGACCGGACATGCGTTTGATTGATGCCGGTGAGATTATACTCGATGGGATCTTCAATTGTGGTAATATTCACTTCAGGCCGGTTGATGGAATTCAGCGCTGCATAGAGTGTCGTTGTTTTGCCGCTGCCGGTCGGACCGGTGACAAGTATCATTCCATAAGGCAATCGCACTGTCCGCTCAAACGTCTGCAATTCTCGTCCTTCAAATCCGAGCTTTTCAAGATTTAATTCCAATTTCCCTTTATCCAGGATACGAAGGACAATTTTTTCACCGAAGTCTGTCGGCAATGTAGAAACACGGATATCGATGGTTCGAGCGCCTTCTTTGACGCGAATACGGCCATCCTGCGGGCGCCGTTTTTCCGCAATATCAAGGTCAGCCATAATTTTCAAACGGGAAAGCAGGGGCTTCACTTTTTCCATCGGCGGCTGCATCACTTCGTGCAGCACTCCGTCGATACGATAGCGGACGCGTATAAGCCGTTCGTACGGTTCGATGTGAATGTCGCTTGCGCCCATCTTGATCGCATCCGAGATCAAGCGATTGACAATCGTAACAACCGAACCATCCGAAAAAGCGTCCGCCTGCCGTTCTTCTTCGCGCACCGAAAGAAATTCAGGAGCAGTTTCGGTCGCTTTTTTCATCTCGATCGTCGATATGTCGTAATAACGCTGCAATGCTTCCTGAAGATCTTTGGCCGGAACCGGTTCAGGTTTTATTTTTTTGCCAAGATAAAACTCCAGATCGCTTATGAGCTGACGATCGTACTGGTCGGAAACAGCTACCACAACGACATCATTCTCAATCCGCAGCGGCAGGACCGACAATTCTGCCGCCGTTGCTTTCGGAATAAGCTTGAGCACATCCGCATCGATTATTATTGATTGAAGTTCCACCATACTCGAATAAAATCGGAAATAGGTTGTTGATACCAGAACATTCCCGAGGCCGCTGCAGCCAGGAATGATCCAAACGGAATTTTTACGTTCAGGGCTCCCAGATTATTTACCGCACCGTCCGCGATGAAATGCTCCACCGGTTCTTTCTTATGCTGAAATGCTGTTTTCCATATCCCATAGATTGCTCCGAGAATTGCGGCCAACCATAATACTATTATAAAGTTCATGATGCCAAGCCATAATCCAAGAAGTCCGGCGAACTTTACATCACCAAAACCCAGGGTTTCTTTTTTATAGACTCTATTTGCAAGAAATCGTATCGCAAAAACAAAAAGAAAAGCTATCAGGCCATTGAATAAACCTGTCGTTATTGAACCAAATCCATGAACTAGTTGAAACAGCAATCCCAGTCCAATTCCCAAGAATACCAAGATATTGGGAATAATGAGATGTTCCCAATCGATGATAAAGATCGTTAGCATCAAAAGAAGAAAAACACATTCCTCGATAAATTCCAAAGATAGAGAGCATTTGAAAAATGAACCCAGAACAATAAATATCGATATAATTTCAATTGCAGGATATTTTTTTGAAATGTGTGACTTACACGAACGACATCGTCCCTGTAGTATAAAATAACTGAAAAACGGAATAAGTTCGTACCAGCATAGCTGCCGGCCGCAGGCCTCACAATGAGAACGACCGGAGACAATGGATTGATGACGCGGCAGGCGATACGTAAGCAATCCGATAAAACTTCCCAATGACAGGCTTATTAGTATAAGAATTGCTTCGATGAACATAGCGATTTGTTTTTCCCCTGTTTATTGCGATTAATCCGGGACTTTTTCTTTTATAACACCGGAAGTATCCACTGCCCAAACGTTAAAAACTCCGTTATTGTTAAAATCCACTACCGCCGTAGCCAGCGCAACAAAACTTTTTTCATCTGCCGATGTGATTTCGATTTTATACCGGGCCTGTCCGCCCTCCGTAATAAGTTTTTGCTGTTCAAAGCCGATTTCACCAAGCGATGATGAATAGCGGTCATTTTCATATTTGAAACCCTGTTCAAGCGTCAGTACCTGTTTGAGCATAAGTTTTGCTTCGGTTGTCTTTGCTTTTGTTACAAGCGGCGTGAGTTTGGGAAGTGCAAGCAGGACTAATATTCCGATGATAACCAGAACAACCATTAATTCCGTAAGGGAGAACCCATCATTTTTTAAAGAATAATGCAAACACCTTTTCATTTTGACCTCATATAAAAATGAAAATCAACAATTACCGGATGGTACAAACCTTGAATGCACCAATATGCAAAGTGTATCGATGAAAGTCCAGAGAATAATTTATCTCACAGTTTTCGATTAATCTATAATCCGGACTTGTTTACATTTATTTGACGGCTTATATATAATGCTCATCGTCTGTGCGACCATATCGGACTATGATATGAAGGTGATTCTCCATGAGAATATATGCACAGAGGATTGCATTTTTTCTTTTCGAAGATGCTGTAATGAATCTAGGACTATTTCTGCTGCATCCAGGATCGGCAGCCAATCCATGATGGTCATCGTAAGGAAATACGGATAGTCTGAGTCGTATATTTTATATCGACTCCGCCCCATCGGTATTTTCCATTATTCGAAGCAGAGCTTCGATACCTTACGTTTACAAACAGATTTATGGAACGAGGTAAAATAGCACCTTTAAAAAGCGATCGGAGAGGTAATATGAAATAATAATTCCACCCATGAAAATATTCCCAAACAAATACTCATCCAAATAACAATCCATACAAGCGGTTTATCCCACCACCAGCTTGTGGACTTAAATGCAATAATTGGAATAAGAAAAAAAATAGAAAACACCAATGTTGAGGGTACTTCATTTGGTATTTCAGATAGTACAACAACTCCGCTCTTAATTAGTTCTACATATTTCCATTTCATAGACAAAGGACAAAAATACACTTTCAAAGTATCGTCAATATGAACAGTCCTATAGAATCCTTGACTAACATATCCAGAAGAATTAAATAACCCTTTACCAGAAATTGAATAGTGACTGAACAAAGATAATATCTCTATTACTCCTCTACCTACGGCTATCTTAGGCTGATTTATTTCATGTTTCTTAAGAACAACTATAGGATCACTCTTTTGCGATGGTATTACAATATCAATCAATATTAATATCCCATAGGAAATCGTGATGATTGCCAAAGAACGAATCATTATAGTCTTTATCTTGTCTGAAATAACTATATAGGTGTTTCCTTTAGTCGCGGGATCTTTTTTATGTATCATTGCAATAACAATTATACCTAAAATAGGTGACAATAAAAGCGAAACAAAGAATCCTACTGCAAAACTCCAACCTTTGGAATTTCCAAAATTTCCGATACCAACACAAAGAATAAAATATGCAAGAATGAGTAAAATTATTGTAGTATTCATTTTCTTCCTCCAAAAATATCATTCAATGGATTGATAACAAATGTTTTTATACCGGAATATGAGACCATAGCTAAATCAATCCCAAGAATTACTGCTCTAAATTTCCATCCCTTTGCATAAGCATCAAACGTATGATACGATTGGCCAACAATTGCACCTTCTATTAGATTGCTTGTCAAGTCTGCCCCAAGAGAAATTCCCGCATTTTGAAGAATTTGTGAAACAGGATTTTCTTTGACTTCTCCATTTAAATTGAATGAAGAACGTGCGTAATTAATAGCTCCCGCTTCCATCGCATAACTGTCATAGAAGAGTAATCCCCATGCGACGATGATGCCCCAAAGACCGTTGAAATTTAGAACTTGAAAAAGCCCATGGCGATGTTTATCCTGAGATAATAAACTCTCAAATCCATTAACTCAGAAAGGAACAACGCCATGGGTAAGAAAAAGTTAACGAAGGAAAATCAACAAATCAAGTTGAGCTTGAACGGTCTTCCGGAAGGAGAATTCGATATAGATAA
>PMML01000118.1 GCA_003162695.1 Ignavibacteriota bacterium
TGGAGGCTTCCTATATCGTTTTCCTTTTGCCGCCGTTTCATAAAAATCTGGGAAAACGAATTATCAAGAGTCCCAAGATCTATTTTTACGACACAGGTCTTGTTTCTTATCTGACCGGGATTCGCAATAAATTACTGTTTGAAAAAGGTCCGATGTACGGAGCTCTTTTTGAAAACTATGTAATTTCCGAAACATATAAAAAATTAGTACACACACGGTCTGATGCTGAAATGTTTTTTTATAGAGAAAGCAACGGCAACGAGATTGATCTCATCATCGATCGGAAATCCAGCCGGGAACATATCGAGATCAAATCAGGACATACGTTTCGCCCTGAAATGGCAAGACTGCTTTTGCAGTTATCGAAAGAGGCAAAACACTCATGGGTAGTCTATCGTGGAAAAGAGATCATACTGGGAGATGATATCAGCGCCGTCAACTTTAAATCATTCTTCGATATAATCTAAAAATGCCATATGGTTTTCAGTCCGGCAAGCTGAATTGATGCATTTATGCAAGAATTTTAATACGTTGTAATAATACTGTTGCCGTTCCAAATAAGTAATATTGTATCTCATGCGGAACAGTGCCGCGAAAATGATGCAATTCGCAAAATTCAAATGCAATATTTAATTATTATAGCGGCGCTATCATTCGAAAATGGTCAATCAAACTCCTGAACAACGAGCGCGCGATTTAATCGACAGGCAGCTGGATGCTTCCGGCTGGATCGTGCAAAACAAAGACAAAATCAATCTTGGCGCGGGCCTTGGCGTTGCGGTCCGGGAATACCAGACGGATATCGGTCCCGCCGATTATATTCTTTTTGTGAATAAGAAACCGGTCGGGGTTATTGAGGCAAAGCGGAAAGAAGAAGGCGTACATTTAACCTGGCACGAATCCCAGACTGAAGAATACGCAGCATCAAAATTGAAATACCTGAATAACGAACCGCTTCCGTTTTTATATGAAAGCACCGGCGATGTCACTCATTTTTCAGATTATTCAGATCCAAAACCCCGTTCCCGTGAAGCATTCTCTTTCCATCGACCCGAAACTTTCAATAATTGGCTTCAACTGGGTTCCTCGCTTCGAAAACGATTATTAAGCTTGCCTGTTTTGCCGACTGATGGCCTGCGTGATTGCCAGATACGTGCAATCAATAAGCTTGAAGTGTCGTTTAAGGAAAACCGTCCCCGCGCGCTGATACAAATGGCGACCGGATCGGGCAAGACTTTTACAGCCATCACCGCAGTATATCGCCTGCTTAAGTTTGCCGGCGCCAAGCGCATTCTCTTCTTAGTCGATACAAAAAACTTAGGCGAACAGGCGGAGCAGGAATTTNNTTAAAAAGCAGTTTTGTCCCGGGTGATGCACAGGTATGCATCAGTACCATTCAGAGGTTGTATTCGATATTGAAAGAAACGCAATTAGACGAAAGCGCGGAAGTGGAAAATCCGAACGAACGCAAGTTCCAGCCGAAAGAACCCGTGCCTGTTGTTTACAACGAAAAAGTGCCGATAGAATTTTTTGATTTCATCGTGATCGATGAATGCCACCGCAGCATTTACAATTTGTGGAAACAGGTGCTCGATTATTTCGACAGCTTCCTGATCGGGCTTACGGCAACACCGGATAACCGGACATTCGGATTCTTCAACCAGAATATTGTGAGCGAATACACACACGAAGAAGCCGTTATGGACGGTGTGAATGTCGGCAGCGATGTCTTTATTATCGAAACCGATATTACAAAAAAAGGAAGCGTTGTCTGGAAAGGGCAGTATGTTGATCACCGCGATAAACTGAGCCGCAAGAAACGCTGGATGCAATCGGATGAGGATGTGGTGTACTCGGCAAGGCAGTTGGATGATACGGTTGTAAGCACTAATCAGATTCGCCTTATTGTTAAAACTCTAAAGGAACATTTCCCGGAAATATTTCTTGAGCGTCTTGATATCGACGGCAAGTTTGAAGTTCCGAAAACGCTCGTCTTTGCAAAGTCCGATTCGCATGCCGATGATATTATCCAGATTGTGAGGGAGGAATTTGCGGAAGAAAATAAGTTTTGCAAAAAGATAACTTATAATGCCGATGATCCAAAAGGAACACTCGCGCAATTCCGCAACGATTATTATCCGCGTATAGCCGTTACCGTGGATATGATCGCAACGGGAACCGATGTGCGTCCGCTGGAGTGTTTGTTCTTTATGCGCGATGTGAAAAGCCGCAATTATTTTGAGCAGATGAAAGGGCGCGGCACACGGACTATTACGCTGGACGAATTAAAGAAAGTAACACCAAGTGCAAAATACACCAAGGACCATTTTGTGATTGTGGATGCCATCGGTGTTACTAAAAGTTTAAAGACCGACAGCCGCCCGCTGGAAAAGAAACCTTCTGTGCCGTTAAAAGATCTGCTCGGCGCGATTGCGGTAGGAGCACGGGATGAAGACCTGTTCACCTCGCTTGCAAACCGTTTGATACGGCTTGAAAAACAAATCAGCGAATCGGAGCGGACACTGGTGGCCGAAAAAACACAGGGAAAATCTCTTGCACAAATAGCCAAAGAACTTCTGAATGCATACGATCCTGATGTTGAAGAAGACATTAAAAGCTCTGTTGAAAAAGAATTTCCGGATATAAGCCCGGCAGAAAAACAATCGAAAATCGAACATCATAAATCAAAAATCGTTGATGAAGCGGCAAAAGTGTTTACGGGGGAATTGAATACCTACATTGAGAATGTTCGCAAGACACAAGAGCAGCTGATCGATACGATTAATACGGATAAAATTACTGCTGTTGGCTGGGATGGGCAGAATAAAGCNNGGAAAATCCTCTTGCAGGTTCCGTTCAGTGCAGTTCGCCAAAAACGGACCTGGTTGCACTCGTTTCCTTATTGCGTAACATAACCGGCATTGATAAAGCTCTTTGTCTGTACGATAAAACGGTTGATAAGAATTTCCAGGAATGGGCTTTTAAAAAGCAAGCTGGCGCGCTCAAGTTTACGGAAGAGCAAATGCAGTGGCTGAGAATGATCAAAGACTACGTGGCNNGATGAGATTATTAACGAGTTGAATGAAACGCTGGCGGCCTAACCAAAGTATCTGTCATTCCGTCGGATTTTTAGACGGAATCCAGAACCAAGGTTTTTCTCCTCTCTGGATTCCCGATAGAAGCATT
>PMML01000059.1 GCA_003162695.1 Ignavibacteriota bacterium
CAGCAAGGTAAGCCAACGCGAAAGACCAAGTAGTGAGCTGAAGATCATAGGGAGTCAGATGAGTTCATAGTACTCAGAGAACGGGAAAGCCGTTCACACGTTCCAGTGTAATGGAACAAGGGGAAGGGACTCACAGCAAAACGTAGTCTGCAAAGGAAACAACATCATCGTTCAGGAGAAACGAAAGGAAATGCAAACCTCACTGCAGGCAATAGCGAAGAAGGCAAAGAAAGAACCGAAGTACCGATTTCGAGACTTGAGAGGGATGCTCAGTGAACAGATGCTCAAATGGTGCTGGCGAGATATTCGGAAAGACGCTGCATGCGGAGTTGATCAAGTGAGCGCCGCCGACTATGAAGAGCATTTGGAAGAGAACATCCACAAGCTGGTAGAGCAACTGAAGAGGAATATCTACCATGCGAAACTGGTGCGCAGACAGTATATTCCCAAAGGAGACGGAAAGATGCGACCCTTGGGGATACCAGCCACGCAAGACAAGCTGCTACAACTAGCAGTAAAGAAACCGCTGGAAGCAATCTATGAGCAGGTTTTTCTGTCTTGCAGTTACGGATATCGACCAAATATAGGAGCGAAGCAAGCAGTCATAGACCTGACAGCGAAGCTCCAGTTTGGAAGCTATCGGTATATCGTAGAAGCGGATATCAGAAGCTACTTTGATAGCATCAACCATGACTGGCTGATGCGGATGTTGGAGTTGCGTATAGATGACAAACCGTTTTTGCGACTTATCAAGAAGTGGCTTAAAGCAGGAGTGCTGAACACAGATGGGAAAGTATTACATCCTATCACAGGAACGCCGCAAGGCGGAATCATATCTCCGTTGTTGGCGAACGTGTATCTGCACTATGTGTTGGACTTGTGGTTTGAGAAAGTAGTAAAGCCACGATGTGGAAACAGAGCGTATCTGATTCGCTATGCAGATGATTATGTCTGCGCATTTGAGCGGGAAGAAGAAGCGCGGTGGTTTCGAGAGGCGTTAGAAGATCGGCTGAGGAAATTCGGCTTGGAACTCTCAACGGAGAAAACGCGGGTCATACCGTTTGACCGTGTGCAGAATGCAGGAGAGACAAGTTTTGATTTTCTTGGATTTGAGTTTCGCTGGGGCATAGACCGAAAAGGAAAGCCCAATCTGAAGCGGCGCACATCGCGGAAGAAACTGTGGAACTCGAAGAAGAACTTCACGCAGTGGTGTCGAGTGAATCTACATCAGAGACTGCCAAAGTTGTTCGCAACGATCAACGCCAAACTTACGGGCTACTACAATTACTATGGTGTGATTGGAAATAGTAGAAGTCTGACCGAATTCTACAATCACGTACAGCGCACGCTGTATGCGAGGCTGAATCGACGGAGTCAGCGTCATAGCTTCAACTGGTTACAGTTTTTGAACTTGTTGAAGCGGTTTGACGTTCCGACACCTCATATCACGGAACGACCACGAGTACAACTGTCACTGAGGTTTGCATGAGCCTTATGCGGAAGCGAGTTTTGCTGAAGAGCCCGGTGCGAGAAAACCGCACGCCGGGATCCGTGCGGGGGGCATCGAGTAATCGGTGTCCCTACCGCGATCTGCAGCTTATTTACCCGCCTTTGGCGGGGCGCCAATCTGTTAGGGTACCGGCAGATAAATATTATTGAGCGATAGATCGTAATAAAGCTTTTGGTCTAGCGCCGAGAGTTAAAAGAGATCGTATGAGCAAATCAACCGAAACAGTTGGGTCTCCAGCTTCCATTTTGGCTACACGAGACTGGCTTGATTTAAGCATACGTGCTACTTCTGTTTGTGTAAGTTTCTTTTCAATACGGCGTTTTTGAAAGTTCTTTGCCAATTGAAGTTTGAGTTCGATGTATGCAGATTCTTCAGAGGAAAGGTTTAAAAAATCATTGGCAGTGCCGACTTTCCATCCTGCAGATTCGAGACGTTTTCGTTTTNNTATCAATAATTTGTTTTAATGTCTGTTGTGATTTCTTTTGAAATATTTCTAAAATAATTATGGCATCGGAATCAATCCGATAAATGATTCGCCACATTTTGTTTTCGTCGTTAATTCGAAGTTCATGACATCTTGTTCCAATTGTCGGCATCGGCCTTGAAAATGGGAGACTCAGCTTTTCTCCCGCTTGTAACCGTCTCAATAAAAAGCCAGCTTCAAGGCGAGCATTTTTTGAGAACGGTGGAGTTTTTACTTCACGGTGTAATCAAACAAGAGGTTTGTCATCGTCATTCATACGTTTTCAATATATGTCATATCTGACATAATGTCAATAGGCTGGCGCCCTAACCATTTTAAAAAGAGCTCGCCTTAGGCGAGAGCGCCACATGGTGGCAACGCCGATCTCATTGTAGGAATACCCGCCTATATTTTATCCAATATCGAATTCGTTAGAACGCACGAAATGCTTATTGCCTAATTAAACGAGTTAACAGTCATTCCCCCCCCTAAAACTCTCTCGACACAAATGTCGCAAAAATGTCGTAATAAAGACGCAACATATAAAACTACCAGTTCGTATCTTTATTCTAAATATGAAAGGACGACATCTATGAAAAATGATTTATTAGGCAAACGGGTAAAAGAATTAAGAGGAAAGAACGGTTTTTCGCAGGAATTCCTGGCAGAGGAATGCAAGGTGAGTTTACGGACAATACAGAGGGTCGAAAATGGTGTCACCATTCCTCACGGTTATACACTCTCCAGATTGGCAAAGGCATTGCATGTTGGTCCTGATGAATTATTGGATTGGTCAAAGCAGGAAGACAAAGGACAGTTGAACCTTTTGAATCTATCAGCGCTCACACTTCTAATAAATCCCTTTCTTGGAACGATTATTCCATTAGCTCTTTGGATTACCAAGAGGGATAAAATTGAACATGTGGATGAAACCGGTAAAAAACTGCTCAACTTCCAAATAACGATGTTAATCATGATTTCATTAGTAATCATTCTCTTTGTAATCACAATTCTCGTTTTCAGACCAGACGAAGTTATCATTGGGTCTGCAAGGAGTTGGGCAGAACACGGTGGTCACACGAGTTTATTTACTGCGGTTGCTACACTCACATTTCTCGGATGTCTTGGATTGTATTATGTGTATAGTATTATTATGATTGTAAAAAATTCAATTCGGATTCAGAAAGAATTACCTGTCATTTACAAACCGACAATAAATTTTATAAAATAAGGAAGGATAACATGAATAAGATATTGTTATTTATACTGGCTCTTGTGATCTATACACAATATTGTTTTGGGCAGCAGCAAAGCAATTACTCCGCGCAGCAAGTGAAAGAAGATTTCAAATACTTATATAAAACTCTCGAAGCTTCTCATTATGATCTCTATGCACATACTAAAAAAGAAGTATTCGATAAGGAATATAAAAGAATCACGGAATCGATTGCAGATTCACTCACACCGCTTCAAATAGACAGACTGTTTCTACAGTTTGTTGCCCTCTCAAAAGAGGGTCATTGCTCTATCGACTTACCTTTTAGCAGCTATGGCCATTACCTTCAAAATGGAGGAACATTATTTCCACTCAACGTTTTTTTCAAGAACAGCCGGGTTTTTGTCCTTGATAACTTTTCACCCGATTCTTCAATTATAGCCGGTGATGAAATTGTATCCTTAAACGGGGAACCAATAAATGATTTTATGAAGAATATATTCAAGTACCTCCCTGGTGAAAACGATTATTTTAAACACAACACAATTGAAGCAATCTCATTCCCCCGTGTTTTATGGATAGTAAACGATGAAAACAAAAATTATGAAGTAGGAATTAAAAAACAAGATGGAAAGCAAATACATATCAATCTATCATCGATTCCAGGTTACACGTTTGAAGGAAGGATGGCTAAAAGAAAACCTTTACCTTTCTCAAATCAGTTAAGAGATTTTCATTATATAGATGATATTGCCTATTTATGCCCGGGGCAATTTTATAAAGGACCAAAATTTGGCGGCGGCTCAATAAAAATAAATAGTGACGTGCTCGACAATACAGAATTCGTTCATTTCCTGGATTCATGTTTTACCATAATTCACAATAAACACACATATAACCTGATCATTGACTTACGGGGAAATCCAGGTGGAGCTAGTACCTTTAGCAATCCTATGGTTGCCTTTTTTGCCACTAAACCGTTTATTGGCGCCTCAAAATTCTATATGAGAACCAGCGAGATTAGTAAAAATTTTTGGAAAGGTGTCAGTGATACTTCCGAACTTTCCGTGGTTAAAAAAGAAATACTGTCAAAGGAAAATGGCGTCCGGTTTGAAATCGAGGTATCTAAATACGAATATCAACCTCGTACTGATTCTTTAAAATTCAAAGGTAATGTTTATGTTTTGATAAATCGTTTTAGCGGTTCCCAGGCAATTGAAGTGCCCGCAATGATACAGCATTATGGATTTGGGAAATTAATAGGCGAACAAACTGCACCATTAACCGATGCCAATGCAAGACAATTCAAACTGCCCAACACACAATTAACAGTTATGTTCCCGGAAGCATTTTATGGCGATTCTTCAATGGCAAATGGAGTTATCCCTGACTATTTAATAAACGATGATGTATTAACTGAAAAAGATGAGATATTAGATTACACTTTGAAGTTGATCGGAGATGGTAAAGACAAGGACAGACGTTGAAGATTAAAAACAACAACCGGCAGCTAACACGCCGCACCTTGTTAAATACAATGGGATGATTTCTCAGCGTCATAAGTAACTTACTAAAAAAGTGGTTATTCTTTATATTTCTTTGCGTTCATTAAATATTCTGACGCGTTCGTTCTAACCAGGCGCTCTCCGAAGGANNCGAAGGAGTCCCTTCGGGACAAGTTGTTATGTAAAAAGTTGTCAATTCGGTTTTCAGCATGAGCTCATTTCGTCATCAGCATGTTGAAAGTAATCAACGCCGCAGCTTAGTGCGGCATAGCCGCCATTTAAGCGGCTGCCTTTTTCGTAAGGAGAAAATAAATACTTATGCCCAAATTAATCCATGCACCAAAGATCATCGAAGCTGCAGGCCTTATGCCCGAACGAATCGAAGAGTACGTAGGACGTATTAATACTGGAAATGAACAAGTGAGCGTTGCCAGAATTATCTCGCCCATGGGCTGGCAGGAACCCGGCCAACGTCCGGATTTCCAGGAGATTTCAGTCGTTCTACTTGGCTGCTTGAAAGTGGAACATAATGGCGGTATAATAGAAGTCAGAGCCGGTCAAGCGATAGTTGAATTTCCAGGAGAATGGGTACGTCATAGTTCACCGTATGAAGGAGGAGCAGATTATATTGCTATATGTCTTCCTGCATTCTCGCCAACAAACGTTCGACGCGATCAGTAGTACATGAATATTATGTCTACATCTCATCCCGCGGCTGCCGAAGGGATTCCTTTCTCATCAGCCGCCATCCTTTTAGGTATGGAAAATTATGATTCAAACTGATCTATCGAAGATAAAAGATTATGCTCGGAAGAATGAGAAGCAGAACTGGAAATTTAGGTCTTATTTAAAATTTATAGATCAAACGGATGCTGAAATAGACTCTTTAGTCGTTGAGATAAGCTCTGCAATAACCGGCCGGATTAATTGTAAGACATGTGCAAATTGCTGCAAAGAGAAATCGCCGATTGTTCTAAAGAAAGAAATGTTATTGATTTCATCCAGGCTGGAAATTTCAAAAGAAGAGTTCATAAATAAGTATTTGGAGAATTCCGAAGAGAGCGATGAATTAAGAATAAGCAAAAGACCTTGTCCATTTTTAAAAAACAACGAATGTGAAATATATGATATTAGACCGGAGGATTGCAGATCGTATCCGCATCTTCATAAAAAGGGATTCAGGACAAGGTTAATCGGCGTAATAGAGAACTATCCTGTTTGTCCGATCGTATTTAATACATATAATCAATTAAAAGAAAAATGCAATTTTCTCGCCTGACTAAAAACTCCCGTCAAAAGGTGAATCACAGCGGGCAAGTTTCTAAGTCCGTTGCTGCTGATCCGGCGTCATTTAANNGTCATTTTTCTCAAATGACTGCGAAGCTGTCCAATTTGAATCAAGCTGCTCACCCGACATCTTTGCGGCGGGGACCCCCGCTTGATAACAACATTTTTTATGCCCGCTTGCGTGACTGAGTGGCAGGTTTCCATCTGTCGGCGGCTGAATAGTATTGCGAATAAATGATGCAGGACATTCTCGATGCTCTTGAAGGCGGATTAATTTTGTGAGTGTCCATTCGTTAATGAAATGATAAATTTAAAAATGCCGCTTGACAACTCCTTACTGATCGTGTATATTATACCGGTGTTGAGACAATCGTTGTTCTTTTAAAACATATAATCTGGGGTGCTGCGATTCTGTATTGAAGGATCGAGCTGAGATTACACCCTTTTAACCTGATCTGGATAATGCCAGCGTAGGGAATGAGAAAAGAATCTATCTTTTTCTTAAAGCCGCTTTCCATGATCGTATGGGAAACGGCTTTTTGCTTTTTATGAGAGGATCAATTATGAGGCTGTTTATTAATTTAACTTTCGCTGTTTTGGCGCTTGTTTTGGGCGCATCGGCGCAGGAAAAAATCGACCGAGATACGGTCTATACTATGTCTCCCGTTACAACCACGGCCATTTATGCTATGCCGCGAATCTCTCCGGTCACATTTTCGAATGTCAGTCGTACGGACATTCAAACGCAATATTCCACACAGGACGTGCCGGCTTTGCTTTCAGAATTGCCGTCGGTAACGTTCTATTCGGAAAACGGCAATGCCGCTGGAGGGTACAGCTATATGACCATACGCGGCTTTGACCAGCGCCGGTTATCGGTGATGGTAAACGGCGTTCCGCAGAATGATCCTGAAGATCAAAATGTCTACTGGATCGATTTTCCCGATCTGCTCGGCAGTACTGCAGCTTTGCAAGTCCAGCGCGGTGCAGGCAGCGCATTTTACGGCCCGCCTGCAATCGGGGGTTCGGTCAATCTGATTGCAATTCCGTTTCAGTCGAAGCCGGGTGTTACAATTGAAAGCTCGACCGGATTTCAGGAATACGGTTCATCAAACACCGTTGCGCTGTCGACGGAAAAATATTCCACTACATTCAATTCCGGTCTGGTGGATAACCGGTATATGTTTTACGGCCGGCTCGGCAATCTCTCAACCGACGGATACCGGGATAAATCCTGGGATGACATTAATTCTTATTTTTTCGGCGTTGAACGAATCGATCAAACCATGGTAACGCGCATTCATCTCTACGGCGGTCCGTTTACCGATGGATTGGTCTATAACGGTTTGCCGAAATTTTACAACAGTAATTTGAACCTCCGAAGAACAAATATCAGTTATTATGAACTGAATACGGCGCAAGACAGTGTAACGACCGCATATCTCCGCCGTCCCCAGGAGGCCGAGCAATTTTCACAGCCTCATTTTGAACTGCTTAACGACTGGAAGTTGACTCCAACGATAAAGCTCAACAACACTTTTTTCTACATCCAGGGCGACGGATATTATGATTATGCGGATCAATGGGCCGATACATCAACTCTCAGACTCGGCAGTGCATACGGAATTCCCGCGACCGGGAATCCGGCCAATGTCCTTATTCGCGCTTATGTAGGGAATAAACAATGGGGCTGGCTGCCGCGGTTGGAAATTGATCAGGAGAACGGAAGTTTGACTGTGGGAGCTGAAATTCGCATACACCGGTCCGTGCATTGGGGAAAAATAAGTTATGCAGAACAATTGCCTGCCGATATGGATCCGGAATATCGTTTTTATCAATACAACGGGGGCAAGGACATTGTTTCATTGTATGGACACGATCTTTTAAAATTGGACGATAAAACCACGCTCATGGCCGACATCCAATTTGCATATTCGCGTTACCTCCTTTACGATGAAAAATTTCTCGACAATTCATTTTCTGTTCCATATTTCTTTGTCAATCCGAGATTCGGCTTCAATTATAATGCCGACGATCGAGTGAATGTCTATGCTGATCTTGCCTACACTTCGCGTGAGCCGCGTCTGGGAGATTTGTATCCGGCCGATGAGGCTTATTACGGCTCCACTCCGAATTTTGCGGCTGATACTGTCAACGGTGTTGTCAGGTATAATTTCAGCAAACCTCTTGTGAAGCCCGAGCATCTTTTGGATTTTGAACTCGGTTGTGTTTTTCAGGACGGCCATAATCAAGCTTCCGTCAATTTCTACTGGATGGAATTTAACGACGAGCTTGTGAAAACCGGTCAGCTCGATGTTTTTGGCAATCCGGTTCTAATCAATGCCGATCGATCGAGGCATGTCGGCGTTGAAGTGCAGGGACAAACCGATATAGCATATGGATTTTCCGTCAACGCAAATGCCGCGATTTCATACAACCGGATCATCCATTGTTCCGTTATCGACAGCACGAGCAATGGTATAACATACCGGCATGCATTGGATGGCAATCCGACTGCAGGCGCTCCCGATTATACGGCGAATTTGCATCTGAGCTATAGTTCCGGAAATTCCATCGCATCGCTGAATGCAAAATATGTCGGAAGTTTTTATACGGACAACACAAAGAACGATTTACTTAAAAATGATGCTTATATCGTGTGCGATTTATCTCTTCAGCATACTCTCGGGCTTGGCAACGGAATGCGTCTGAAAGTGCGCGCTGAAGTCCGCAACCTTTTTGATAATTTGTACACGATGTACGGCGAAGGCGACCAATTTTTCCCGGCGGCCGAACGTAACTATGTCATCGGATTTTCGCTGCAGATATAAAAAATGTATCGATGATGTTTGACCGGCGTTCTCATTTCCGACGGGAAAGATAGGACCGTAAAGCTTCAGAATGAACCGGCAGGATGCGCCGAGGAAGAATGCGCGCATCTTCTGCATCCGTTGAAAAGAAATGCGGAACTTGATGAACTCCCTGACGTGTTATTCTGCCGGGGAGTTTTCAATACATACATTACAGATTACTTGCAAGGATTCCATGCTTATCAAAGTATTCATGCTGTCGTTCGTTCTTGGATGCGTATCCGGTCTTATGGCTCAGGATTCGGTTCAGTATCATGCCAATCCGGTAATCGTCACGGCAACGCGCATAGCAACCGATGAACAAAAGCTCAACAGATCCGTCGATGTTGCGGATGAATCGCTGCTGGGCGACCTTGCACTGCCGTCGGTCGGGGATGTCCTGCAGCGCTTTGCAAATATCAGCGTGGAATCAAGGGGAGCGTTCGGCATGCAAACGGATTTCAGCATCCGGGGAACGCTTTTTTCGCAAAATACGATACTTGTAAACGGACTGAGCCTCAACGACCCGCAAACGGCGCATTATAATTTCAATCTGCCGTTGTCTGCATCAATGATCGACCGGATTGAAATTCTTCGAGGACCCGGATCGTCGCAATACGGTGCGAACGCATTCGGCGGCGTTGTGAATGTGATAACAAAAATTCCGGAAGAGTCAACGGCATCCGTTCAGGTTATGGGTGGTGAAAACGGACTGGTCGGCGGGGAAGTGACGGCACAGTATGCGGATGCATCCGTGCATTCGATAAATTCCGTTTCTTTCAAGAAATCCGACGGATATCATCTTGATACGGACTTTTTATCTCAGGCGATTACGACATCAAACCGGATCGATGCCGCTGCCGGGCAGATATCCCTGACCGGGGGCTATGAAAAAAAAGACTACGGCGCCTTTGATTTCTATACGCCGGGGAAAAATCTCCAATCTCGTGAAGCGCTTCAGACAGGATTTGCCGACGCCTCTTTTTCTATGCAAAGTTCTCTCTTTACGCTCACGCCGAGTGTACAGTATCGCAGAAATACCGATCAATTTATTCTTACCATAACCTCGCCCGCGTATTATACGAACAATTCTGCTACCGATGTTTTTCAATGCGAAGTGATTGCTCAAATGAAAATGTCCGACAATGTGACGGTGACCGGCGGAACCTCGATTCTCTGGGACGATATTATCAGCACGTATGAAGGAGATCACACACGAAACAACGGCTCGCTCTTTGCCTCGGCCGCTGCGGCATTTCAGCAATGGACATTCGATGGATCCCTGCGATTCGACGCAAACTCGGATTATGGCGATGTTGTCTGCCCATCGCTCAGTGCAGGATACGAACTGGGAACGAGGGGAAAAATATACGCGGCGGTAAGCAGAGCGTTCCGCGAACCTTCATATACGGAATTGTATATTAACGACGGTTTTAATGCCGGCAATCCCGGATTACGGCCGGAACTCGGCTGGTCCTATGAGGCTGGGGGATCGTACCGCTTGTTTCCATCCATTCGTTTGACATCAGCAATTTTTCAAAACGACCAGAAAAATTTAATAGATTACGTCATGTATCAAGCGAACGATCCTCAATATCATGCCGTCAATTTCGAAAGTGCAGTTCTGCGCGGAGCCGAACTGTCTCTACGATGGGATCGTATGGAAGGAACGTCCAATGAACCTGCGCTTCGCTCCTTTTTGTTTACATACGGCTACCTCGATTCGCAAATCAAGCACGATTCGGTGTACGCGGCAAAATACAGCAACAATTATCCTCGCCATCAGGTATCGTGTACGATTGTCGGTACTCTGCCGCTGTCTCTTTCCGGTTCCATCGGCATTGTTTATAAAAGAAAAGCCGCGGGGAATTCGTATACTCTGGCCGATGCATCCCTGACGGAACATGCAGGCGATTTCGGATTGGGTCTCCGCGGAACAAATTTGTTGAATCAATCGTACGAAGAAAATCCGGGTGTCCCAATGCCGGGCCGATGGATATGGCTGGTTTTGGATTACAAACTATTCTGAGAAGCATATGAAAAAAGCAGTTATACTTGCAAACGGAAAACCGCCGTCCGGACGAGTTTTAAACTTCCATGTCGATTCGTCCGATCTTTTTATTTGTGCCGACGGCGGTGCAAATGCGGCCGCCGCATTGAATGTAATGCCGCAGGTCATAATCGGCGACCTGGATTCCGTCCGTGAAGCAACATTGAAAAAATTCAGCAAAAGCAAAGTGATCAGGATCCGGGAACAGGAGAGCACTGATTTGGAAAAAGCCCTTGCCTTTGCCGTTGCACAAGGATGCGGAAGTATCGTTCTCCTCGGAGCTACAGGCGGAAGAATCGATCATGAAATCGGCAACCTGAGCGCATTGTTTAAATATTCACGAAAAACAAAAATTATCTGTATCGACAAGCACGGGACGCTGATGCCTGTTGCGGGCAATATCAGTATTGAGCTGCCCGCTGGAACGACCGTATCGCTTTTACCGCTGACATCGTGCGAGGGGATAACGACGACAGGTTTACGGTGGAATTTGAAGAATGAAACACTTAAATTCGGTTTGCGGGAAGGCACGAGCAATGTTGTGGAAAAGAACCCGGTCACGGTTCGTCACCGCAAAGGAGCGTTGGTGCTCTTTGTGGCTGGTAAGCAGTAAATGATCCATAAATTGTGAATTGGCAATATTCTATATTCTTCGTTTTTAATTCTTAATTCTTAATTCTTAAATCATATGGTTCATCTTTCAATTGTTGATTTAATTCTCTTAGGGGTTTATTTCGCCGCGGTACTCTTTATCGGATTTCGTGCAGCGCGAAAACGGAAATCGGGCTCGGATGATTATCTTCTGGCCGGCAGGACGCTGACGCTGCCGGTTTTTGTGGCAACGCTGGTCTCAACATGGTACGGCGGCATTCTCGGCGTCGGCGAGTATTCCTACAGGTACGGACTTTCGAACTGGTTTGTCTTCGGTGTGCCTTATTATTTCTTCGCTCTCATTTTTGCCCTGTTTCTTGCAAAAAAGATCCGTGCAACGAACCTGTATACTATTCCCGATCAACTCGAACATGCATTCGACCGGCGAACGGCAATTGCAGGAGGGATACTGACATTTTTCCTTATCTCGCCGGCTGCCTATGTGCTTATGCTGGGAGTCCTTGCACAGTTGATGTTCGGTGTCGATCTGACGCTGGCGATTGTTATAACGACGCTCGTGACGATCGTCTATCTCTATAATGGCGGTTTTCGTTCCGATGTTTGGGCAAATGTTTTTGAATTCGTTCTTATGTTTCTCGGTTTTGCGCTGATTATCATTTTCTCGTATTTCAAATTCGGCGGATTATCATATATTCAATCACATGTTCCTCCATTGCACATGACATGGAACGGCGGACATACGCCGTCGTACATTCTGGTTTGGTTTTTTATCGCGCTCTGGACGATTGTCGACCCGGCTTTCCATCAGCGCTGTTATGCGGCGAAGGACGGCAAAACGGCGCGGAACGGCATACTCGTTTCCATCGGATTTTGGTTCGTTTTTGATTTTATGACGACATCTGCCGGCCTCTATGCACGAGCATCGATTCCCGGTCTCAGCCAGCCGATGTATTCATATCCGCTTCTTGCGGAAATTGCACTTCCTGCAGTTGCAAAGGGACTCTTTTATATAGGGATGCTTGCAACCATCATGTCGACGCTCAGCAGCTTAACGCTCATCTCCGCCATCACGATCGGAAAAGATATTGTCGGCCGCTGGAAAGGTGCGGATCATCAGGATCCTGTTGTTACACGCTGGACAAAATACGGTTTGCTGATAACGGCGGTCGTTTCAATTGCACTGGCTATCGCCGTTCCTTCGGTAGTCGGTTTGTGGTACACAATCGGAACCTGTATTATTCCCGGATTACTTATTCCGGTTGTCTCGAGTTATTTTGAACGGCTGCGCATTCCTGCGGTGTATGCGTACGGAGCGATGCTTAACGGGTGGTTCATATCGACTGCCAGTCTTCTCACCGGTATTCTTCATCATGGAAAATTCGGCCCGATGTACTGGTTCGGTATCGAACCGATGTATCCTGGTCTTTTCGTCGCATTGCTGTGGTGGGGATGGGGTCGATTGGCCGGCGATCGTCAAAAATCACAAGACACAAGCGCGGCCTGAATGCCTGCACAGGCTGAAATAATGTCTTAAGATCGAACGATCACGGTGCCTGCGCTGCCATGCAGCGACTCAATCATATGATCCGGATCGGTAATGGTTACTGTCTTTCCCCCGGCAGAAAGAAAATCAATCGCGGCTTCGATCTTCGGTTTCATGCTTCCGTCGGCAAAATAATTTGCAGCGAGCATTTGCTGCATTTCTTTGAGCGTGGCATTCCGGATCGGTTTTTGATCCGGCCGCCTGTAGTTCATATATACTTCCGGCACTTCGGTGGAAATAAAAAAATGTTCGATCCCCAGTTTTGATGCAAGCAATGCCGAAGCGCGATCCTTGTCGATGACGGCTTCGATTCCCTGGATCTCGCTTCCTTCACAAACAACCGGAATACCGCCCCCTCCGGCAGCGATAAGGATTATTTCACGTTCCAGGCATTCGCGGATAGTTTGAAGTTCTAAAATATCTATCGGCAGCGGAGATGCAACGACACGGCGGTATCCACGGGCTGCATCTTCGATGATACTCCATCCAAGCTGGGAACGTTTATGCTCGGCTGTTTTTTTTGAATAGAATGGACCGACCGGTTTCGTTGGTTTTAAAAATGCCGGATCGTTTTTATCGACGACAACCAGTGTTAAAAGAGAAACGACAGGGCGATGTATTCCCTTTTTTGCAAGAACCGATTGAAGAGCGCTCAGGAGGGAAAACCCGATTTCACCCTGCGTCATTGCGACGCACACATCGAGCGGAATTGTATAGGTTTGTCCGGAGCCGATTTCGGAACGCAGCAACTGGGCCCCGACCTGAGGCCCATTGCCATGTGTCACGATCAGTTTCCGGTAGAGCAGTGCAAGCTCCGCTATACGTTCGGCTGTCAGCCGCGCGTTGGACTGCTGTTCCGCAGACGTCCCGCGCTGTCCGGCGCGTATGAGGGAGTTACCTCCGACTGCGATGAGTATGGATTTTTCCACGTCCTTGAGCTTTCAATAACGTGTATAAAATCGCCTTTTGCGTATGCAAACGGTTCTCTGCTTCATCGAACACAGCGGACTGCGGCGAATCGATGACCTCGTCCGTCACTTCTTCTCCGCGGTGAGCAGGTAGGCAATGCAGGAAAATTGCTTTCGGATTTGCATGTTTCATAAGTTCGGCATTGACCTGGAAACCGTTGAAAGACTTCATCTTTGTTTCGCGTTCCGCTTCCTGTCCCATGCTGACCCATACGTCGGTATAGACGACATCGGCATTTGCGGCGCCTGCTGCGGGATCATGGACGAGTTCGATAACGGCTCCTGTCTTCCGTGCTTCTGCCTGCGCGCGCAGCACGACGGCCGGATCCGGTTTATGATCCGCGGGGACGGCTGCAGTGAAATTCATGCCGACTTTTGCAGCAAAAAGCATGAGAGAATGACATACGTTGTTGCCGTCGCCGATCCATGCAAATTTTTTGCCTTTGAATGTCTTGAGATGTTCAAGGATAGTCAAAAAATCACCGACTGCCTGGCATGGATGTTCGTAATCGGTCAACGCATTGATAACGCTGAAACTTCCGAATTGAGCCATACTGTCTACATTCTTCTGTCCGAAAGTACGGATAACCACTCCATCAACCCAGCGCTCAAGATTTTTGGAAACGTCATAAACCGATTCGCGTTTGCCGAGACTAATGTCTGCGCTGGTTAGATATGTTGTATGCAATCCTAATTGCTTGGCACCGATTTCGAATGTAACATGCGTGCGAAGCGACGGTTTTTCAAAAATCAGCGCAACCGATTTTCCAATCAGCGACTTTCCAAACTTTTTCGGATTTGCCTTCATGGCTTTGGAAATTTTCAGAATATCCATAAGCTCTTTTCCGGACCAATCGGCAATGCTGAGAAAATCCTTTTTCATTCCTTTTCTCCTCTATCGTTCTCATTCAAACCTTCACATCGAGGGTCCTTTCCCCCGTCACTCCTATAATGTATGTTTTTTCAGGAATGTTTCCAAAATATCGTTCAAGTCCGGCCGTGCAATTTCATCCAGTTCATAATAGACGCGCGTGCTCGGCTTATCGATCCTGATGATGCGGCGGAGATCGATCGGTGTTCCGATGACGACGGAATCGCATTCGACGAGGTTGATGGTTTCTTCCAGATCCTTGATTTGATCGCCGCCGTACCCCATGGCCGGGAGCAGTGTTCCGATATGAGGGTATTTTTTAAAGGTATCGGCGATTGATTTAACAACCCAGGGACGCGGATCGACGATTTCCTTTGCACCGTATTTCCGGGCTGCAACATGTCCGGCGCCGTACGTCATTTCACCGTGCGTTAAGGTCGGACCGTCTTCGACGACAAGCACGCGTTTGTTCCGGATGACGTTTGCATCTTCCACGCTGATCGGAGACGCGGCCTCGATGATCACCGCACGCGGATTGACGGCAGTGATATTCTTTCGCACCAGATCGATACCGGGACGCGATGCAGTATCGATTTTATTGATGATCACGACATCAGCAAGATGCAGGTTGACGGAACCGGGATAGTACGACAATTCGTGCCCCGGCCTGTGCGGATCGGCAACGAGTATCGTTAGATCGCTCTGATAAAACGATAAGTCGTTGTTCCCGCCGTCCCACACAATAACGTCCGCCTCTTTTTCCGCTTCACGGAGAATGGCTTCATAATCGACGCCGGCATAGATAATAGTGCCGTTGCTGATGTGCGGTTCGTACTCTTCCATCTCTTCTACGGTGCATTCGTGGGTCTTCAAATCTTCAAGCGACGAATAGCGCTGTATTTTTTGTTTGACAAGATCGCCGTACGGCATCGGGTGGCGGATGGCAACAACCCTTTTTCCTTTCGAGCGTAAAATGCGGCATACTTTGCGCGACGTCTGACTTTTGCCGGAACCTGTCCGGACGGCAACAATGGCGATGACCGGAACCTTGCTTTTAATCATAGTGGGCAAAGCGCCCTGCAATTTAAAATCTGCTCCGGCAGCAACAACCATCGATGCTTTACTCATGAGGAAGGAAAATGATACATCGCTGTAAGCGAAGATGACCTCGTCGATGTGCAATTCTTTTATAAGCCGGGGCAATTCCGATTCCGGATAAATTGGAATACCGTTCGGATAAAGCGGGCCGGCGAGTTCCGCAGGGTATTTGCGGCCGTCTATGTTGGGAATCTGAGCTGCGGTGAAAGCGACCACTTCGAAGCGGTCGTCATGACGAAAGACGGTATTGAAATTATGGAAATCCCGTCCCGCTGCTCCCATAATAAGGATTCTTGATTGTTTCATGGGGACACCTAAAAAAAGTTTGAAAATGCTGCCGCCGTTAGTGTTGGTGCTAACAGCTGGGCAGTCCCGGCAGTGACTTGCAGGGAAAAACAGCATATGATAAGAGGCTGAATAATATCGGAAAGCCTTTTGGAAAAAGCAATGCGTCGTTTTTTATTGTATAATGGAGAGGTATTCCGATGAAAAATCCAGGGACACATTGCAAACGTGTTGTCCAAGATTTTTATATTTCTGACTGCAAGACGACGGGCGGCAGGTAGAAGACATGGAAAGACAGCCGATTTTGCCGGAATTCGTGTCTCATTCCGGTTTGGATTCTACAACTTCTATTATCAATTCTTATGGTATTACCGCGTCTCAAAGGAAATGAAAAACAGATTTGCATAAAAGCAGCTCAAGTCAAAAAATATCGGCATTTTCCCGGTTTTCATCGATTTTCTTGCACCTCAGGCGAGCTTCTCGTATATTAACCTCATACACAATAATGCAAAAGTGTGGAAAAAACCCAGATTAATAGAGTTTTAATAGTTCGGACTGACCGCATCGGTGATGTGATTTTAACTTTGCCTATGATTTCTGCATTGCACAGTTCTTTTCCATCGGCTTCACTTGCCATTCTTCTGCAAAGCTACACAAAAAATCTTGCGGAAGGACAGGATGGGCTGTCTTCCATTATAGTCGAGGATTCACAAGGAAAGAAGAAAAAATTTTTCTCGCTTCTTTCCGAATTGCGGACGTATAAATTCGATGCAGCTTTCGCCGTGTATCCCCGGTTCCGCATTGCACTCTTGCTGCGTCTTGCGGGAATTCCGCTGCGTATTGGTACGGCGTTTCGATGGTATTCTTTTTTGTTCAATAGAAAAGTATATGAGCATCGTAAAACGGTTGAGAAACATGAAGCGGAATATAATCTTTCCATGTTAAAAGAGCTCGGCTGCAAAGTCCCGGGGAAGATAGAACCAATGCTTGTGATTACACAGAAGGAAAAAGATAAGGCCGCTTCGATTCGGGATCACTTGGGATTGGCATATTCCGACATGGTTGTGCTTCTCCATCCGGGAAGCCGAGGCTCTGCGCGGAATTGGAAACCTGAAAATTTTGCGTCCCTTGCATCGATGATCGCTCGCAAGAAATTCCGCGTATTTATAACCGGAACGGAATCGGAGCGGGATTTAATCGATCGCATAGTCCGACTCTCTCAAGGAGCGGCCCGCCCCTTTATCAGCAGCCTGTCATTGAAAGAATACGGGGCGTTTATTCAAACCGCCTCTGTGTTTGCGGCAAATTCTACCGGCCCCTTGCATATTGCATCTGCAGTCGGAACGCCGGTCGTGGGATTCTATCCGCCGGTCAAAGTGATGAGCGCAAAAAGATGGGGGCCGCTTGGCAAAAAAAAAATTATTTTTACGCCCGATCCCGCGCTCTGCAGTCAATGTGCCGGCGGACCATGCCGTGGAAATGCGTGTATGGATCAAATAACCGTGGAACAGGCAGCAGAAGCAGTTTTAAAATTGGCAGGAGAAAGAACGGAGTGATATGAAAATCAATCGTTTTCTCAAAATAGCTTGTGCCGGCTTGATCCTGGGCAGTGCCGCTGCGGCTCAAGATTTCAAGAATACGCAGGATCACATCCGGCAGAGCGATCTCGATACGCTGCGGCATATTCCGCAGACCGCTTTCGGCGTCGGTGAACGATTGGTGTACGATGTCGGCTACAGCTTTATAACGGCAGGGGAGGCGGCTTTCAATATCCCTTCGCTTAAAAAAATCAACGGCCGCGATTGTTACGATATCGTTTTCACAGTGAACTCGACGCCGACTTTTTCTGTCTTTTATAAAGTCGAAGACCGGTACGAGGCGCTCGTGGATGCGCAGGGACTGTTTCCGTGGCAATATGAGCAGCATACGCACGAAGGAAAATACAGCTTCGATATCCAAGCGCAATTCAACCCGATCAACAGAACGGCAAAAACGGGAAAAGGAATTTACAAAACTCCTCAGTATGTATATGACGCGATATCGGCTTTTTTTTATATACGTGCCATCGATCTTTCGCACAAAAGGATGGGTGAGAGGATCTATCTTGAAAACTTTTACAATGATTCGACATATTCCCTTGTTGTGAAATTTCTCGGCCGCGAAAGGATCAAAGTCCATGCAGGAAAGTTCGACTGCATTATCGTAGAGCCGGTGATGAAAGAAGGCGGTTTGTTTAAAAATGAAGGGAAAATCATCATCTGGCTGACAAACGACGAGCGGAAGCTGCCGGTCAAGGTGAGTACAAAGGTTATTGTAGGATCGATCGATGCGGAATTGCGTGAATATTCAGGTCTTAACGGTCCGCTGAACGCTAAAATTGAATAGAAAAATCGTCAAGACGTTCCTTACGCATAAGATGAAGGACTGAATGAATGGCAAAATATAAACAGGCAGACCTTTCCGGTGTGAAAACAATTTCCATAAAGGGCCGGAAAAGCAAAGTGACACCGAAATATTTTGCCAGGCCGATAACGAACGGCAAAGCGAGTTTTTCGGAATTTGCCGAATCCCTTCCGAACATCCTGATCGGTACACAGATACGGGATCTTGTCGAGGATATCGTTGTCTCGCATAAAAAGCAGAAGCCGGTTATTCTTATGATGGGCGGGCATGTCATCAAAGTCGGGTGTGCCCCGCTGGTTATCGATTTGCTCAAACGCGGTATTCTCAGTCATGTTGCCATGAACAGCGCCGCTTCGATCCACGATACGGAAACAGCGATGTGGGGGCATACCTCGGAAGACGTGGCTGTGAATCTTATGGATGGTACGTTCGGTATGTCGCGGGAGACCGGAGAATTTATCAATTCCGCCCTTGCGGAAGGGGTTCGAAGTGATTCCATCGGATACGGTGAAGTGCTCGGAGAAAAAATCATTGCCTGCGGCGGAAAATACAAAGATGTAAGCGTTTTGGCGAATTGCTATGAACTTGGCATTCCGGTAACCGTCCATGCTGCAATCGGAACGGATATCATTCATCAGCAGCCGACCATGAACGGTGCAGCCACCGGTGAAATGAGTTTTCGCGATTTTAAAGTATTGATCAATTCGGTCAAAGGCCTGCAGGGAGGCGGAGTCGTTTTAAACTTCGGTTCGGCGGTAATCATGCCGGAAGTATTTTTAAAAGCATTGACGGTCGCCCGGAATCTCGGCTGCAAGGCGAGAGGATTTACGACGGCAAACTTCGACATGATTCGCCAATATCGTCCTCAGATGAATGTGGTCGAGCGACCAACGCAAAAATACGGCGCCGGATACAATTTTACGGGGCACCATGAGATTATGTTCCCGCTGCTCTCGGCTCTTATCATCGAACGGCTTTCACGCGCATGACCGAAGAGCAAAAAAATATTCCAGAACCGCCGCATGCCGGAGCCGTGCGGATTTCGTTTGTCGATAGGTACCAAATTCACCCGTTTCTTTTTGCATTGATCGTTCTCCTGTCCGTTTTTATCCTTTATCAAGCCGGCGGCGGAGTACTAACGATTTTGTTCTCCGGCTCCTCGATGTTTTTACTGAATAATCCCGGAGCTCTCCGATGGGCGGCAGTTGTCGGTCAGATTCTCTTTATATTGATCCCAACGCTGGGTTTTGCAAAACTTTTGTCGATTTCTTTGAAGGATATTTTTGTTTTTCGCCTCCCTTCCGCCAAAGAATCGACGCTCGGACTTCTTTCGCTCCTGACCCTGCAGCGTGTTTTTGAAGTGTACCAGTCGCTCCAGGATCAGGTGCCGGTACCGAGTGTGGTGCGGGAATTCGTTGAACCGCTGAAAAAACTGCTGGAAGAGACGATTAAAGCCGTTGTGCATGCCAATTCCATTCCTGAATTAATTTTTGTTCTGTTCGTGGTTGCCGTTGTTCCGGCGGTGATTGAAGAGTGTTTGTTCCGGGGACTCATCCAGCGGATTCTGGATCGCCTGCTGTCGCCGATCGTTTCCGCCGTTCTGGCGGGAACGATTTTCGGATTATTTCATTTAAATCCATTTGATATCGTGACACTCGTAGGCCTCGGCATTTTTCTTGGCTTGCTGCGGTATCGTTCGCAAAGCCTGCTCCTTCCAATCCTGGCTCATTTTCTCAATAACGCCATGGCGGTTTTTGCAGTCTATGTCGGAATGGACAACGACAACCTCATTGCGGCGGCGCACATCCAGCAGAGTTTTCCCGTTTTGATGTTCCAACTTGTCATTTTCGGCGCGCTTTTTGCATTGGTTTTTATGGCATATTTACGTTCGACCCAGCACGTTCTTCAGCCGCCGCGGTCGAACTGATTCACTTCCGAAACCCGGAGAAATATTCGTATGGCTCGATTTGAAAATCTTCTCGCCCGGATTGCCGTTGCCGCTGCAGCTATTCCGATCATTCTTTTTTTGACATTGAAAGGCGGATATTATTTCTTTGTGCTCATCACGGTTCTGTCTTCGTTCACATTGTACGAATTCTACGGGCTCGCGGAGAAAAAAGGAGTCTTTCCCCTTAAAATATTCGGTCTGTGTGCGGGAGTGCTTCTGAATATCGTTTTTATCTACGAACGTTTACTGACCGATAGTTTTGAACTGTTTGCCTCGAAGGGCGTCCGGATCTCGGTTTTTGCCGGGCATCAGCTTATTGTGATTGTTCTTCTGTTTCTTCTGCTTGGAACGATGCTGACGGAGCTGTTCCGAAAGCGGGGTTCCCCGCTGCTCAACGCATCCGTGACGGCTTTCGGCGTTATGGCTGTTTCTTTAAGCTTCGGCACGCTCATCTCTCTGCGCGAGCTCTTTCCGTACGGTTTTCCGCTCCATAAATTTTTTGCCGCAGGATTTATCGACGACAGCCAGCTGGTGCTCGTGGACAGATGGGGAGGATTAACCGTCATTGCACTTTTTGCTTCGATCTGGATGTGCGATACGATGGCGTATTTCGGCGGAAAAACGTTCGGCAGGAATTTGCTTTTCGAACGTATAAGCCCAAAAAAAACATGGGAAGGAACTATCGCAGGATTTTTTTCTTCCGTTGCGACCATGGTGCTTGCAAAATACTGTTTTCTCGGGTACCTGGCGCTTCACCATGCACTTGTTCTCGGCGTCCTTGTCGGAGTGTTCGGTCAATTGGGGGATCTGATCGAGTCCCGCTTTAAACGCGATGCAAATGTTAAAGATTCGTCTGCTCTTCTGCCCGGGCACGGAGGAATGTACGACCGATTCGATAGTTTGGTGTTTCTCTCGCCGATTGTGTATCTTTATATTGAATTTATAGTTCTGTCGTAGACACGTATTGAGCATTATCCGGCATTCATTGTGGCAAAAAAAAATCTTATCTCCGTCGTGACCATGGGTTGTCCGAAGAATGTTGTCGATTCCGAAAAGCTTCTTGCGCAGTTAAAAGGAAATGCGTTCGAAATTTCGGACGATATCGATCGTGCCGATACCGTGGTGATCAATACATGCGGATTTATCCAGGATGCCAAACAGGAGTCGCTCGATGCCATCGTCGAAGCGATTGAAAAGAAGCGGCAGGGAACGCTGAAGAAAATCATCGTCATGGGATGTCTGACGGAAAGGTTCAAGCAAGAGCTTGTCCGGGAACTTCCGGAGGTTGATGCATTTTACGGAACCCGTCAGATGGAAACAGTTCTCAACGAGCTTGGCGCAAATCTGAAGAAGGAATTGCTGGGTGAACGGCTCCTGACAACTCCTTCCCATTATGCTTATCTAAAAATTTCCGAAGGATGCGATCACCCGTGTTCCTTCTGTGCGATTCCGCTTATGCGCGGCGGGAACCGGTCCGTTCCGATCGAACAACTCGTCGATGAAGCGAAATTGCTTTCCGCCAAAGGCGTCAAAGAACTCATTGTGATTGCGCAGGACTCGACCTCTTATGGACTCGATTTGTACGAACAACAGACTCTTTCAAAATTGCTGAAAGAACTTCACACAATCGATGGAATCGAATGGATCCGTCTCATGTATGCCTATCCTGCAAAATTTCCCCTCGATCTTATCGAGACGTACCGGCAATTACCAAAACTTTGCCGGTACATCGATATACCGGTTCAGCATATTGCGGATTCAGTTCTGAAGTCCATGCGGCGCGGCATCAGCGGGCAGGCGCTGAAAAAATTATTGCTGAAATTGAAAAAGGAAATTCCCGATCTGGCTTTGCGGACAACCCTCATTGTCGGCTATCCGAACGAAACGGAGGACGATTTTCGCGCGCTCTGCGATTTTACGGAAGAGATGCAATTCCATAGACTCGGCGTTTTTCCCTATTCGATGGAGGAGGGAACCGGTGCGTTTGCCATGGGTGATCCGATCCCGCGATCGGTCAAAGAAGAACGCGCAGCCCGTATTATGGAGTTGCAGCGGGAGACATCCAGGAAACAAAACGAAGCGTTAATCGGGCGGAAAATTCGGGTTCTGATTGATCGACAGGAAGAAGGGTATTGGATCGGACGCACGGAGTGGGATGCGCCGGAGATCGATCAGGAAGTGATTATACGCACTGCAAAAAAGCCCGCAATCGGGACCTTCGAGACCGTAACTGTGAACGGTGCGGCTGAGTACGATTTAGAAGCGGTTCTATGATTTCCGCGGAAAAAACACCGGTCAAAGTTTATGTTCAGATGCGGTAATATGTCAGAAAAGACTTCTCTCGTTCTTCTTGCATCGATCTGTTTCTGGACGGCAGGTTCAGCCGCAGGAGAGGCGGATGCACAGGCGCGGGAATCAGGAACGATCCGATCGGTAGAATTTCGGGGCAATCGGGCAGTTCCGGAACATTCGATATTGGAATCGCTGCCGGCCGGCCGCGGATCTTTATTCTCGGAAGAAGGAGTCCGGTCCGACAGCAAATCTATTCTTAAGCGTTATCAGGAGGAAGGATATATCGATGCACGTATCGATTCTGCTGTAACGGGAGCGGATTCTTCCGGCAGACAAATCGCAGTTATTTTCTATATTACGGAAGGCAAGCTGTCGGTTGTTCAGGATATAAAGTTTCTGGGAAATGCACTTTTTACGAATACGGAACTTCTGGCATCCATGACGATGCGCATCGGAAACCGTTTTGTACCTGCGCTGCTGGAAAAAGATATCAAAACTTTGCTGAATTTCTACGATCAAAAAGGATATCCGCTTGCAAAGGTCTCAGTTTTGAATCTTGAGCGGCGCCCGGAAAACGATGTTGTGCAATGCATTCCGGTTCTCCGCGTCAAGGAAGGACCTCTTGTTCTTATCAAGGAAATTCAGGTGCAGGGAAATACAAAGACAAAAGACTATGTCGTACTGCGCGAGGCACGGCTGAAGCCGGAGGAATTGTACACGCCGGAGTTGCTGCAGAAGGTCCGGCAGCGGGTGGAACGGCTTCAGCTGTTTTCGTCCGTTTCGGTTCCCGATATGTACCTGCTGCAGAACAGCGATTCGGAAAAGACTGCGGCAGCAGGAATTGCACTGCGTGTGGCGGAAGGGAATCAGAACTCGTTTGACGGTATTGTCGGATACGTACCTGCAAGCAGCAGCGGGAGCGAGGGATATGTGACCGGTATGGTATCCGTTGCTTTTCGGAATCTTCTTGGAACGGGGCGAAAAATATCGATCCGGTGGTACCGCCAAAATCAAAGTTCGCAGGAAACGGAATTCCATTATACGGAACCGTGGGTGCTGTCGCTGCCTCTCGATGCAAATGTCGGGCTGATTCAAAGGCGCTATGATTCAACCTATATCAAGAATTCGTATACGATCAGCACGGAATATATGTTTAATGAATTGTTCAAAGCAGGCGGGTCGTTTTTTCTGGACGAAGTGTTTCCGGCTTCCGGCTACGGACAAACGGTTCTTGCGTCGAGCAGGACCGCTGCGGCCGGGTTTCTTCTGCAGTATGATGCGCGTGACAATGCCGTAACGCCGACAAATGGAATCTATTATGAGAGCGATTACCAGACCGGTATTAAAACCACCGGACCGCTTGGAAACGTCAATGGAAGCAGAAATACGACACAGCGTGTAATTCTCGATGTCTCGGGATACATTGCGCCTGTGCGAGGACAGGTTCTCGCGGAGGAAATGCATGTGCGCGATTTCAGCGCTGCATCAATCGACGTCAGCGATTTATTTCAAATCGGAGGCGCGGCGACGCTGCGCGGATACCGGGAGGGGCAATTTCTTGGTTCGCGGATTGTCTGGCTCAACAGCGAATATCGTTTTCTTGTAGCATCGCGTTCTTTTTTTTACGGATTTGTGGATGCTGCATATATCGTGCAGCCTGCAATAAGGGATATCGGCATGGAAGGGATCGAGGAGGGCAAGGTCGGGTACGGCATCGGCGTGCGATTCGATTCCGGCATCGGGTTGATCGGCGTCTGCATCGCTCTGGGTGAAGGGGATACATTCAGCACGGCGAAACTTCATTTTAGGCTGACCAATGGCTTTTAAGACTCTGAGCGGATACATACAGCTTTCGCGTCCGGTCAATGCGGCGATCACGGCGATTGCTATTCCCGTCGCATGTTGGCTGACCGGTGTTATGAAGGATAGAATCAGCGATATCGTCTTAGCAGCGCTCGCAGGTGCGTTCGTTGCTGCCGGGGCGAATGCCATCAACGATTATTTCGATATCGAGATCGACCGAATCAACAAACCGAAACGGCCGCTTCCGGCAGGAATCCTCTCGGCGGGACAAGCAAAAAGAATGTGGCTCCTTACGTCGACAATCGGGATCGGTCTGAATTTATTTTTGAACATGCCTGCATTCATTATCGCTTGTGCTGCGGTTGCGGCTCTTTATTTCTATTCTTCGTATTTCAAGAGAACCGTTCTGATGGGAAACGTTCTGGTCGGTGCGATGACGGGAATGACGTTTATCTACGGCGGAGCCGTGGCAGGAAGCATGAAACGAGCCGTTTTTCCCGCCCTTTTTGCGTTCCTTTCAAATTTCGGGCGTGAAGTTATCAAAGATATGGAAGACATGAAAGGCGATGAAGCGAAAGGAGCGATGACCTTTCCCATTCGCTGCGGCATTCGACCGGCTCGGCGGGTCGTCGTTGTGACGATGCTTTTGCTCGTTCTCTCTACTGCGGCTGCAGCCTTATGGAATGCATACAATTTATATTTTATCTGGATTGTCCTCCCGCTCGACATCGTTTTTTTGATCATCGCTGCGGTTCTTCGGATTTCGGCTTCCGAACGGCAAATGCACCGGCTTAGTACGGTTTTGAAAATATGCATGATGTTGGGACTGATAGGAATTATTGCAGGCTCTTTCTAAAATGTCAAAAGTAACGCTTGAAATAGAACGATCGCTTTGGATGCAGGGTGTCGGGTCGATAGCCGGTGTCGATGAAGCGGGACGCGGACCCCTGGCGGGTCCCGTTGTTGCCGCATCGGTCATATTCCCGCGCGATGTGTTGATCGAAGGTGTAAATGATTCCAAAAAAATTTCCGAAAAGCAGCGGGAAAAGTTATATGATGTAATTCGTGCGCAGGCGCTCACCGTTGGAGTCGGAATTGTCGGTCATGAGGTCATCGACCGGATCAATATTCTTCAGGCAACCATTCTTGCAATGCGCAAAGCAATTGAGGAAATGAAGGGAAAACCCGACTTCGTTATTGTTGACGGAAATTCATTCAGACACGAAACGCTCCGGTTTCAGAATGTTATCGGCGGGGATGCAAAATCGTTCACGATTGCCGCGGCCTCGATTATTGCAAAGGTCACACGGGATCGCATGATGCGCGAGTTCGACCATCAATATCCGAACTACGGATTTGCGCAGCATAAGGGATACGGGACACAACGGCATCTCGATGCCATTCGGGAATTTGGTCTGTGTGAAATTCATCGCAAGACCTTTCATTCTATCTGAGAAAAGGGGAAGACTATGAAAGCCAACCGGCGAACGCAAGGGACGGCAGGCGAAGACCTTGCCGTTCAATATCTCCGAAAACATGGTTTTAAAATTCTCGATAGAAATTACCGGTCATACAGGGGAGAAATCGATATTGTTGCAAAAGAAAAAAAAGATTATGTTTTTGTCGAAGTAAAGGCAAGACGATCCAGCTTTTTCGGCTCTCCTGAAGAAGCTGTAACGCCGGAAAAAGAAATACATATCCGTTCCGCTGCCGAAGAGTACTGCGTAAAACATGATATCGAAGACCGGCCGTGCCGATTCGATGTCGTTGCTATAGAAGGGGAAGGGGAGAAGCTGCAAATACGTCATTTGAGGGATGTATTTTGAATAGCGATTACTAATTTAAAAATAGATCTATTTAAATGGTCGGAACACACACAAAACCATTTAATTGACATTGTCACTCAGTGGTAATAGTCGGCTTTATGTTTATCTTCTGTTTTCTATTTACCATTTATTATCATCTCATTTGACCATCACCATGGACTTCGTTGCCATGGAAGCCTTACCTGATTGATCCTTCCAGAACAGTCGGTAGATATACATGCCGCTGGCATAATGCGAAGCATTCCATTGCTGCTCATAATAACCAGCCGATTTTGTCTGATTGTCTAATAGTGTTGCTACTTCCCTGCCCAGAAGATCATATATCTTGAGCGACACTTTGCTATCCGTTGGCAATTGGTAACTGATTGTCGTGCTGGGATTGAAGGGATTGGGAAAGTTATGATAAAGCTCAAATTGATTTGGCACACCGGCCTTAACGGCTATTGCTTTTGTCCATTGCTGACCTCCGGAAGTAATCTGGAAGGTCAGGTTCTGCTGTTGTCCTGTTGGAGCGTTTTTATCAATGGAAAAAGAGAATGTTGCCGATTGTTCTGTTGTCCCTGCTATTTTTGCAATTGTGCATCTGGTTGAATCGAATTTGATCCAAGTTGGAGAACTTGTCAGCAGAACGGTAACATTCGAAGCCGTTATTGATGCCGTATTTGCAACCGCAAGTTCAATAGTGTTCCCCTTGGATGCAAATGGTACTGTATATACAGTATCCGTTTGAGCAATTGCGGTGCTTACAAACAGCAATAGTATTATAGATAGTTTTTTCCCGTAGGGATGGAGTCCCATCATATCTCCTCCTGAATTACTGAACCGGTAATGTAATTGCTATAAACGGATTCGTTGATACGTCCTGTGTTACCGATTGCTGCTTTGACCCATACGCAGCTCGGAACTGTATCTTTACAGGCAATAATTCCTTTGTTACGATACCGTTCACAGTTGTGCCTATTACGTTCCATCCGCCTGCATTATAGCTTACTGTGGCATTGTTGAGTAAACCGCCGGATGAGTTTGTCACGCTGACAGTGCATAAGACCGTTGAAAAAACAACAGTTGCATTAGAATCCACATTCTGAGCTATACTGACTGTGGAGCCGCAATATGCTAAGCGGAAAGTATATTTCACAGGAAGCAGTTCTTTTGACACAATACCATTTGATGTGCTCCCATAATTCTGCCATCCTGCCCCTACGGGGCCTCCTGAATTAAACTGGACTACACCAGTATCAATCGGATTTCCCTTACTGTTGTTGAATTGCACTATTGTTTTTACTGTCTGGAATACTACCGTTGCACTTGAATCGATGCTTTGCGATTCACTGATAGTCGCGCCATCATACGTTATACGGAAATTGTACTTTGTCGGAAGCAATTCTTTTGTTGCTATTCCATTTGTTGTTATTCCAAAAGGTTGCCAGCCTGCCCCCACGGGGCCATTAGCATTATATTGAACAACGCCTGTATCCAAAGGAAGACCGGTGCTGGTTTGTAATTGAACCGATGTCGGAATAGTTTGGAATACAACCGTTGCATTTGAATCAATGTTCTGTGCTTTACTGACGGCAGCGCCATTATACGTTATGCGAAATGTATACTTTGCCGAAAGAAGTTCGTTCGTCACAACACCGTTTGACGTCGTTCCGAAATTTTGCCAACTTGCCCCCACGGGGCCGGAAGTGCTGTTATACTGCACAATTCCCGTATCTAACGGAGTGCCTTGGCTGTTTTGAAGGTTTATAGAAACACTTTTTGTTTGGAATATAATCGTTGAATCATTCTTGATTGTTACATTTGATATTGTTTGCGTGCCATTATTATAGGTCATACGCAGTGAGAGTTTTTTCTTGATTGTATTGATTGTAAATGTGCCGTCGTTGTTGTTCGTAGCATCTTTCCAAGTCGTATCTCGATATTGGAGTGTGCCGTTTGCAATCAGCGATCCCGTGCTACTGACGAATCTGACAACACAATTGGATGTTTGAGTTTGGAGTGGTAGGGTGTTTATGAGATATTCTGTATTATAACGGATTAGTGCATAAGCCTCACTCGTAAGCATGGAGACGCTGTCAGCAACAACATTCTGTATAATCGGCAAGAGCGCAGTTCTGGCTCCGCCGCTATCCTTCTGCATGAGTTTTATTCTTGCTGTTTTAAAATATTTAAGATATTTATTTTTCGTTGAATCATTTCTAATCCATCCTAATGAGCGGGATTGAATCAAATAATTGTTGAGAGTATCGAGAAACTTTATGGCATTAAAATTATTTGGTAGACTGGTTGGGCCGAGTGTAAATCCGATAAACGAGTTATTCAAGAGATCATCCTTGAATAATTGAGTAAGATTTGGATTTCCATAAACATCCGGAAATGGTCTATAACCTTGGATATAAAACTTACAAATAGCTGGAAGATTAGTACTTGTTATTGTAAGCCCATTTGTAGAACCGCTCTTAATAGAATTAATTAATTCACTCGATCCAAATCCAGATGTCCATTCATATGCATTTAAAGCTCGTCGGCGTCCCATATACATCCATCCTCCCATTGTTATCGAAGAAAATGATGCACTGATACCTTCTAATACAAAAATATCCATCCGCTGATTACTGGCAGCAGAGTTTCCCCAAATATAATTATACTTTAAAGAGTCCTGCGGCAGAGCTACACTGCAGGAGACATTTACGATTAATCTATTTGCCGGCAAAAAAGTCGATCCTGGAATTTGCTGCGCACTCGGTGCAATGTCATAAACTGAGCCATTCCATCTGTACGTTACATATGGCCGAGTAACTATAGAATCCTCAGGAAACTTCCATGATTCTTTGTTGTTTTCGTCAGTTACCCAATAGCCTCGTATTTCATAGTTGCTATCATTATTCGCATTAAACAATTGATACATCTCCGATGATGAGATGATAACAGAATTACCTTCTTGATTGGTAGTATTAATTATCGATCCTGTAGTTCCATCCCAACTGATTATCCACATATATTCTACCATAGGATCGATATCGTCGTCCCATGTTGTTAGAATTTCCACCTTACCGTCATTATTAATATCGCGGGTTCCAAACAAAAATGCCCAACGTCCTTTGATAACCGGTGAAGAAACCCACACAATCGATCCATTTTTCATTATACCAAAGTAACTGCTATCGACAATTTGGATGCCATCTTGTTGTTTTTCCGCAGAAAACAATATGCACCCTTTCAAAGTACCATAAGGATCAATTACCTCTTCATTTGATCGATCACCAAATCCACCAATAAGTGAATCAATAACCTGATACTTGCATGAGTATGTATCTCCAAATCGACTTTTTATCATCGGTTCAAGAATGGCGTCAATACTTCTGCTCGGATCATGAGAATTATATTGAGCTATAACAGGTACGATATTCATTGTTAATAAAAATAGCACGACCAATATTGGAGTACGCATTGAGGTATCTTTCATTATTGTGGATCAAAAAAATCTAATGTTTTCATTACTTTATTTGAATATATAGACCCGTTATATTCAGCGAGTGTGGACTTCCATGTCTCTTCCCATCCCAGTGACCAATCATGATCTGGAATTGATCCGGCATTTGTATGTAGAACTTTACTTAGATTCCTGATTGTAAAGCCTTTATAAAAGGGAATAAATGTAGCATCGTCGTTTAAATTCTCAGGAGGAAGTGCCGATGAAACTGATACACCTTTGTTATATCCCATATTGTAAGCAGTTGTATAGAGCAATTGAAGGAAACCATAGGATGCAACCTTACGTGTTTGTGCATAAATATTATATTTTTTATTTATTTCTGCTTTTGTAACGTCCTCAGCAAAGTCATATGGATTAATTCCAGCGAGCAATACATTATAATGTTCAACGAGAACCGATCGAAATAAAGAAGTCAATGACGTGTTGACATTCAAGTATTTATCCCAATTATTAAGCACATATTGGGATATTGATATTGAATTCGTTGGATAACCGGGTGGATTAAGTCCTTTGGGATAGAGATTACTGTGGTCTTGTGGAATCCCAGCTCCATTACCATGAGGCGAAGTTGAAATGATAAAAAAAGGTTGATTTAAAAATGGATCAGATGGATCATCTTTTTTTGAGATTTGCCAGTTATAATCTTGGAACGGCTCATAACGATAAGATGGATTAAAATGATAGAAATCTTTATTAGCTTCTTGATACATTTGCGCTTTAATCAATTGTGGTGGAATTCCACTTCCTCCCGCAAGGTTTATGATTAGATCGTCGACATTCAAAGGCTTACCAAATACATCCTTAGTCTTACTGTAATCTTGCGTATTATTCTCGAATTCTTTTTTATCATTTCCTGTGATATTATTCCATGCTATAAGTTTCATGGGTTTTTTCACTTCAATATCAATTGATCCCGACTTGCCATCAGGAGTATGGGCTGTCAGAATCGTTTTAAAAGTTTTTCCTTGTTCCCAATATCTTCCTACTAAACGAATCATTCCTTTGGGCAGCTTATTTGAACCGGTCAATGTAGTTCCATTGTACGTCGGGTATTGGTCTTCCCAATAGACGGGATTCTTTGCACTTCCCGTTGCAGCCACTGGATCATCAAATGTTGCATTGGGAAGACCTCCGGCACCAAGTGAAGGCGGTAGTGTTGTTGTTCCATTGATAATAAGATTATTCGAGTTATTTGGATCCTGTTTTGCATAATAATATTTCGACTCACCGAGTAGGATAACGGATTGTTCTATCACCACCGCAGCTTGGAAACTTGCCGAGCAAATTTGTCCGCCGTCGTACCCAAGAGCCAAAATCTTCTCCAGCCCATCTTTTGCTTTACTTAAACCGACCTTCTTTTTATCCGTATCCTTCATCGTGCTCAGTTGCTGATTTATCTTTTCAATCTGCTTTGAAGCATCAATCATTCCAGTTGATGTTCTTTTTGATGATATTCCTGATGCTTTCATGCTCTGCGACTGTGTTATCGGGGCATTTACTGCGCAAGGCTGGCCCCCTCCGCCCGAAACATGTAATTGGGCGCTTATCACAACTTGTGCCATATCTGTCTTTATTTTTTTTGCTGCAATAAATTTGAATCGTGGCGGGACATCAGTTAATAAACTGTCCTTCTGATTTGTTTGAGGTGACCATAATTTCCCGTTATTCGCATTATCAAGAGATACGTCGAATGTCTCTTGATCCGGTATATATGTGCCGCAGACGGTTTGTTGTACTATAGAAACATCCGTTGTGTCGGAAGTTCCTATCGTGTCTTTCGATACCTGCAGACTCAAACAGCCGATCGGCGGCTGAACAATGATATTGATAAATGCCGGCGTAATATCGGTTCTGTTGGGGTCTACTTTTATCGTTACGGTTTGATCTGAGCATGGTTGGACGCCACTTGCCCAATAGATAATTGGGGGAAAGAAGTAAAAATATTCAATATAATAGTCCGGCGGTGTAGTAATTGTATCAATGCTACCGCCGCCAATCCTATCAAACAGGGTTCCATACTCTGCTCCCTGTGTTACGGTAAATGTCATTCCGTGATTCAATAGAAGGTATCGAACAGAATTATCGGTATCGTAGAAATTGTAAAATAAATTAGATGTGTTTCCTGAAGAAATAATACTGTCGAGAGCGCTTACTACAAGATGAACTCCCTTCACCTTAAAGCTTACCGTGCGCGTTACTGCTCCGCTTTGAGCCGTAAGCGTTACATTGCCTATTGGATTGGGATTCGTCCCTTTGGCAACGAATCGAATCAACGGCACCTCACTGATATAACATGTAACGCTTGACCCGAGAGAATTACCGTTATTATCATGAAGCTCACCGTAATTTGCTCCTTCAGTTATTGAAATTGTTATCCCGAATTGCGGATCCCAACCAAAATCCTGACAAGGAACTGCAGTAGCATTATTTTGATCTGCGGATAATACAGTCGAATCTCCATATGAAACATCATTGGGAGTTTGAAAGATAAATGGCGGCCCGAGTGTATATGTTCCCGCAGTATATCCGGTCGAATAATCCCCACTGCCGGAGAGAACTAAACTACCATCCCATACGACCATTGAACCGTAATACCATTTGGAATCTAACTGCCATGTCCCCGCCGGAGGAGATATGACATATCGGACGGTACCGCCGCTGCCATATAAATTCGAAGCATCATATGTGTAAGATCCGCTATGGAAATTATCATCGATAAATTCGGCCCCGCCGCATCCCGGCGCGAATGTAAAGAGATGACAAGGACCGTCTTGTCGAATGCCTCCATTGTATGAAAAAAAATATTTCAGCATCCCGACAGGCACGACCGGCGCAGTGGAAAAATCGGTTTTTATATTTTTATTTTTTCCAACTATACCCGGTTTTATTTCCGCACGTTCTTTAATATTTATTTGGCTGTATAAGAGTTGGTTTACGGAAAGGACATAAAATATTATTATCAAGAACGAATGAAGTTTACATCGTCTTTGCCGCGACTTCATAGTGCTGTTCCTCTGTCGTTAAACACTTCAATCCCAACAATAGTACGCCTCATGGGCATACGTTTCTTCGTTTTTCTATAATTGTTTTGTGTGTGAATCAGCGCGTTGGTTGAGCTATCATATCGGTCGTCGCGCATCGAAAAGATACTTCAAGAGATGGAAATTGTCNNGTTGAACAACAACTTCATATTGATAATTGTATATGAAAAATCATAAGAGAGTATTGATTTGAATATTGAAAGCGATGGACAAGAATTCAGTCAAGCCATAGAAACATACTGCTTTAAAAAGGCGAAGAGCCCGATTATCGTCGGGCTCTTCTTATGCTGCGGGGGAGGCACTCCCACAGCTTTTTGTGGGGAGGAATCTAAGCTCTAATTGAAAAACAATTTCAATTGCATCTGTAATTTACGGTCAAATTAAGATATACTTTGATATTTTCGCAATAGCCTTTATGACCTTTCAAGGTTCCTGTCAATATTATAAATATAGCTCATCACTCTGCATGCCATAAACAATGTCCCGGTGTTCGGTGATTTGTCTTGAACGTTAATGTGTTGTCTTTTAAGCGTTTACGGGTTTGACAGGATGCGGGCAGCGATGGCGATGGTTCTCAGCCATTTATGTAACTTCTACAAATAAATTTTCGAAGCAAAAGTTCTTTATTTTTCCTTAAAGGTGCATTATCATCTCCGGTCAATTTCATTTTGAGACATAAATAAATTTTTGACAAAGAGCGATGCTAAAACACCGGCAGTGAGTAAAATTTGTCCGGCATACCGGCTTCGGAATTCGGAAAAAGAATAGAAGAGTTCAAAGCGGCGAAAAGGGAACAAGACCGAGGAAGAATGTGCTAATGCAGGCCGGAAACATTTACTGCCGGTAAAAGCCATACGTACAATCCCCACATGACGATTCCAACACTCAGGGGTATCGAAAGATTGTCGTCGATATGAACGGATGCGGCTTCTACGACTGCACCGACAGCGGCGGCAATGATGCCGATGATATATTCCATCGGAACATATTGAACTTTTGGTGCAGCCAGAATTACTATCACTGCGGAGACAAAGAACGCCATTGATCCTTCCAGGCTTTTTCCTAAAAATCGATGCCTCCCGAAACGTCTGCCGAAGAGCGCCGATGTGCTGTCCGAGATAATGAGAATGGTGAATGCATTGATAGTTATGATTTTCGGGAAGAGAAGCACGCAAAGAGCGGCGGAAATCAGAACGTGCGAGGCGCCGTTCAACCGTTTGACATTTATATCCTGCTCATGTTTGCGGAGCAGCCATCCGAACCAGCGGGTGAACCAGCGGCTGACGATCGGGATATAAAAACGGGCGAGGTCGATTCCCACAAAAGCTGCAGTCAGCGGGACCAGAAGAGCAAGGGCGAGTGACCGCGAAATGAAAAAATAAATGAGAGGAATCGACAGCGAGAACAGGTGGATTGCTTTTCGCGCAAGCTCATTGCGAAAATTAATCGTTGCAGCCTGTTCAAGATTTTCCAATCTTCCGTTCTTTGTAGCCGGACTCGCGTGTTGATCGGCCGTTCGCATCTACACTTTATTCTTTGCTGCAGGCTTTTCCGGCGCGGCTTCGCCGGTTTTTTCGGCTGGCTTCGTTTGTTCCTCTGCGATCACCGGCGGCTCGACCGTCTCTTTTTCCTGAGGGGGCAGTGTAATGCCCCGCATGATTTTTTCGATCTCATCGGAGTCCAGAATCTCGCGCTCAAGCAAAGCATTCGACAACCGGTGAAGAAGCTTCAGATTTTCTTTGAGAATTTTTTCCGCCCGTTTCATTGCACGCGTGACAATGAGGCGAATTTCAGTGTCTATCGTAATTGCAGTGTTTTCGCTGAAGTTCCGGGTTTTCGTAATTTCCCTTCCGAGAAACAATTCTTCTTCTTTTGCACCGTATGCGAGAGGTCCGAGTTTTTCGCTCATCCCCCATTCGCATACCATCTTTCGCGCGAGTTCAGTAGCGCGTTCGATATCGTTGCCGGCCCCGGTGTCCAGTCGGTTGAAAACGATCTTTTCCGCGGCGCGTCCTCCCATTGCATAGGTGATCATGGCTTCGAGATATTCACGGGAATACGTATGCTTTTCATCGATCGGCAGATATGTCGTAATGCCGAGCGCCCGCCCGCGAGGAATGATGGTAACTTTATGCACAGGGTCGGCGTCTGGTAAAAATCTTGCCACAAGAACATGGCCCGCTTCGTGGTATGCGGTCACTTTCTTCTCTCTGTCCGAGATGATAATACTCCTGCGTTCGACTCCCATCATTACTTTGTCTTTGGCTTCTTCAAAGTGATGCATGGCGACGACTTTGCTGTTCTGGCGTGCGGCCAGAAGCGCTGCTTCGTTGACAAGATTGGCAATATCCGCACCGGCAAGTCCCGGAGTTCCCTTTGCCATAATGTCGAGACGAACGTCTTCCGCCAAGGGGATATTTTTTACATGGACGCGGAAGATACCTTCGCGTCCTTTGACATCGGGGCGATCGACAACAACCTGCCGGTCGAATCGTCCGGGCCGCAGAAGCGCCGGATCGAGAACGTCGGGACGGTTGGTTGCTGCAATAATAATGACGCCGCTGTTTTGTTCGAATCCGTCCATTTCGACAAGCAATTGATTGAGTGTCTGTTCCCGTTCGTCGTGACCGCCGCCGATTCCGGAACCGCGGTGTCTGCCGACAGCGTCGATTTCATCTATAAAAATAATGCATGGTGCATTTCGTTTGCCTTGATCGAACAGATCGCGTACGCGGCTTGCGCCGACGCCGACAAACATTTCTACAAAATCGGCTCCGCTGATGGAGAAGAAAGGTACACCCGCTTCGCCGGAAACAGCGCGTGCCATCAAAGTTTTTCCTGTGCCCGGAGGCCCGAGCAGCAGAACGCCTCTTGGGATTTTTCCGCCGAGCCGCTGAAATTTCGACGGCTCTTTCAGGAATTCGATAATTTCCTGCAATTCGAACTTCGCTTCATCGGCTCCCGCAACGTCAGCAAATGTTACCTGTGTTGTTCCTTCGTTCAGTAATTTTGCGCGGCTCTTGCCGAAGGAAAAAAGACCTTTCGCGCCGCCGGCACCGCCGCCGGCACCGCCTTGCATGCGCCGGAAAAGGACTAGCCAGAAGCCGAGCAGCAGAACCCACGGCAGAACATTAATCAGCGCATTCATCCAAAAGTTTTCTTCCTTTTCGACTTTAAAATGAAGTCCTTTTGCCGTCCAGCCGTTCACCAGCGATTCGTCAAGGCTCGTGTAAGGAAGTGTCAATTCTACTCGCTGTGCGTTCTTTGCAATCTTGCCGCCTGATGTCTGGATGTCCGCTTTTTCTTTGAGGACACCATGAAAATCATACGTATTATATCCGGAAATTTTAATAATAGACTCGTTAAATTTCTGATCGGTCAGCATCTGTTGAAATGTCGTAAAGCTGATCTCATATTCGGTTTCTTCGTTGGTCTTAAATGCCCACATAATAAAGAACACGGCAAGAATAATGGCGACCCAGCTGAGGATCACTTTCCCGAATTTCGCCCATTGCGATTCATCGTCCCGTTGAGATTTGACGGGGCGTCTGGGCGGCCGGGGCGGAAGCGAGCGCTTTTTTTGCGTTCCGTGCTGATTGTCATTTAATTGATCCTGAAACAACTGAGTCATAATAAGCTCCTTATTCATAGCCAAGTTCGTCCGGCCGTTCTTGCGGTTTGGGGACGAGCCGATAAATCTCCTTCAAATTACGAACTTTTTGGGCGTAGTCCAAGCCATATCCTACAACAAATTCCGGGGGAATTTCAAATCCTACATAATGGATCTGGAAATCTAATTTGTGCATCCCTTTTTTGAGTAAAAGGGACACAAATTTCAAAGATGAGGGCTGTTCTTTTTCGATGAGTTCTTTCATATATGCAATAGAAAGTCCCGAATCCACGATGTCTTCAACAATGACAATATCGCGTCCCTTCACCCGGCAATTAAGACCTTTCAATAATCGTAATTGTCCGGAAGAAGTCCTGGCGTCGCCGTAACTGGAAAGCTTAATAAAATCGATCTCGCAATCGATTGTGATTTCACGAATCAAATCGGAAAGGAAAATAAACGCACCATTCAAGACTCCGATGAAAATCGGCGCTTTGCCGGCATAATCGATGTTGATCTGTGTTGCAAGCTCTTTGATCCGTTTATGAATCTGAGCTTCGGCAAGAAAAGGCTCGAAAGTATCGTCGTTTAATCGAAGTTGGTGTGTCATAAGGGTTCTAGGCTGGCGGGCCGGTATGTGAGTTTGATAATTTTATTTGTCTCATCCGTCAGTTTAAAACGATCGTCCAATCTTTGTCCGCAAATCCAGACAATGGTACCGTCCGATTCGAAAAGAGGGATGCTTGATTTTCGGTGAAGCGGGATTTTCAAATCGGCAAAAAAATTACTAACCTTTTTTTCTTTTTGCATGCCGAGAGGGATAAACCGGTCGCCGTGTTTCCATGCCCGCAGGGAAAGCCGGCTGCCCAGCTTGGATGCGTCGATATATTCGACCGAACGGCCGTACCTGAATTTTTTCGGTCTTTGCGGGGCCGAGACCGCGGAGAAAATAAAATCTCCAAAACGGTATTCATGACCGGCAACAACATCGATCTTTTGTNNCAGTGAGGCGCATTAAAATCCCGATGTGCTTTTCCGAAACCTCCATGGCGAGAGTCCTCAGTATTTCCGCCATACATTCTTCCTGCACGAAGGGAAGCAATAATGAAAACTGCCGGAGGTCAAGACGCCATGTTCCGTCGGTTGTCCGGGTAAAAATTTTATCGGTTTCTTTCATCAGGAGAACCAGTCCTGCTTCAATCCCCCGCATGTGTGCAGAAACGCGGTTAAGTGTCCCGACAATATCGATGCGGCGGCGTTTTTGCAGCGCCGGAAGTATTATATGCCTCAATTCATTGCGCCGGTAGACAAGCGATGCATTCGAAGAGTCCTCCCGGAATGAGATCGATCGCTGTCCGGCGTACGCTGTAATCTCTTTGCGCGATGCGAAGAGAAGGGGACGAATAATGCGGCCGTTCGGCCGGCGGATTGGAATGCCGGCCAGGCCGTGAATTCCCGTGCCGCGAATAATATTGAGAAGGAGTGTCTCGGCATTATCGTTCGCCTGATGCGCCGTAGCAACGGCATCCGCATGAACGGTCGACCTGATATTCTCGATGGCTTCATAACGAAGGATACGGGCAGCTTCCTGCTTGGAGCAGCGATGGGTATGGGCAAAAGTTTTAACGTCGACACGAGTGCAAAAGAAGCGAATACCGCAAGAAACTGCTGCAGAACGGACAAACCGTTCGTCTTCTTCCGATTCCGCTCCGCGCAATTGATGGTTGATATGAACGATGCCCAGACGCAGATGCCAGCGGCGCTGAAGCCGCTTGAATAATTCCAACATGACCATCGAATCGATGCCGCCGCTTACTGCCAAAAGGACAAACTGGTGCGGCGCCATTAAACGATGGCGGAGGAGGAATGTTTCCATCCGTCGTTCGATCATCTTGCCTATGCCCTATGGATGATGATGTTCGTTCATAAAAAAAAACTTGACCTGCCGGCAAGTCAAGAGTTTTTACATCCGTTTATGCAACGAATAGTTTCATTTAAAAGATAAGGCTTTTTCGTCCGAAAGACAAGCTTGCCTTTCCCTTGAAAATGCGATACATTTTTTATGCTATGGTGAGTCTGCGCTATAAAATTGGAACAGGATATTTTATTCTGGTGATTATCGGACTGGCGACCAGTGCCTTTGCTATTTTCAATCTTGCACATTTAAGGGAGAACGTTGCGCCGATTATTCGCGAGACCTACGGCGGAGTTCTTGCCTCCGAGAACCTTTTAAAATCGCTGGACGATCAGCAGCAGGCGCAGCTTTCTGCCCTCATTTCGGAAAAAGACTTGAGAGGATTATACCGGTCGTATTTCAACGACAGCAGGGATGAATTTCTCGACTGGCTGCAGCGCATCAAGGGTTCGACTCCTTCGTATTTCCAGAGTACGATCGTTGACAGTATGCTTGTCACCGACAGCCTGTATCTCGAAGCATCGGATTCGCTGTTCGCTTTGCTGATTACGCACGATCAGGTCAAGATCGGTGCGCGGTATCAAAATTATGTCGTGCAGCCGATCTCAGAAAAGCTCCGGAATTATTGCTCCCGTTTTCTTGAAGCCAATCAAAACGCCATGGTCAAGGCGGAGCAAACCATTCGCGAGACAACTCTGAATTCCATCGTTTCGATGATTCTTGCATCGGTAGCTTCCATCGTGATCAGCATCCTGATCAGCATTCGATTCACGAAAAATATCATACAGCCTGCTGAACGGCTGACAAAAATGGTCAGAAGGATCAACCAGGGTCAATTGAATCAGAAGATCGATATTTCCACCGACGACGAGATCGGCGAATTGAGCCGCGAGTTCAATAAAATGACTGAACGTCTGCGGACATATGAAGAAATGAACATTCACCAGCTCATAGCCGAAAAGCGAAAATCGGAAACGATTGTTGCGAATATTGCCGAGCCGGTGATTGTGACCGATAAGGACAACCATATCGTACTGATGAATCAGACCGCCGCCGCAGTATTTGAAGTTGCGGGAATGGATTGGCACGGAAAGCCGCTGCACGAGATTATCGGCAACAATGAACTTGAGAAAATTCTTGAAAATGGAAATGCGCTGACCTCCGAGCAGGAACACCGGGATATTTTGTTTACGTATCAACGCAATAAAACGACGACCTATTACCGGCCGCGCCAAACTTATATCCTGGACGAAGAAGGGTCGATTCAGTTTATCGTGACCCTTCTGTACGACGTGACGCGTTTTAAAATGCTGGAGACGATGAAGTCCGAATTCATCGCAACGGTTTCCCATGAGCTCCGGACGCCGATTACTTCACTCGGCATGGGAGTGGATATCCTTTATAAAGAAGTGCTCGGAAGTGTCAATGAAGAGCAGAAAAAAATACTGATATCGGCAAAAGACGATGTTGAACGCCTGCGGAAGTTAGTGAAGGATCTGCTCGATCTCTCGCGTCTTGAATCCGGCAGATATGAGTTGAAAAAAGAATGGGTTCAGATTCCCAGACTCGTCGGTGAGGCTGTTCGATCGATGCAGCTGCAATTCAATGAAAAAAAAATCACCATCGATGTCGGAATTCCGTTGTCATTACCGGCTGTCGCCGTCGATCCGCATCAGTACACCTGGGTAATAACGAATTTGCTGAACAATGCGCTGCGGCACACCACTCCGGGAGGAAGTGTCGTCATTACAGCACAGCGGGGAGCGGCTGAATTGCAGATCAGTATTGCCGACACCGGTGAAGGCATACCGAAGGAATACCTGGATACGATTTTTGAAAAATTCGTTCAGGTCGCAGGCGTATCGCAGACAACGCCGGGAAGCGTCGGGCTGGGATTGGCGATTGCACGCGAAGTGGTTGAGGAGCATGGCGGAAAAATCTGGGTGCAAAGCAAGGTCGGTGCCGGCAGCACATTTTATTTTACTATTCCCCTGAACATCGAGAGAACATGATGGCACAACGCAGCGCACATATCCTTGTTGTCGATGACGAAAAGAATATTCTTAATACGATCGGCATTTGCCTGCAGACAATAGGTGCGGAAGTGACGTTATGCTTCAAGCCGCAAGATGTCATTCATCTTTTACAAAACATCTCCTTTGATGTCGCATTTGTCGATTTAAAAATGACGCCGATGGATGGTTTTGAAGTATTGAAGGAAATTAAACGCTACTCTCCGGTGACGACGGTGGTCATTATGACGGCACACGGATCGATCGATTCGGCCATAACAGCGCTCAAAGACGGGGCGTACGATTATCTTCAAAAACCCTTCGATTTTGAAGAGCTGAAATTATTTACACAGAAAGTTTTGGAACATCATTGGCTGGCGCAGGAGGTCCATGAACTGCGCGGACAGGTAGCACGGTATCAGGGAAAGGGAGAGATTATTACGCGGAACCGGATCATGCTGGAACAGCTCGATCTTGCCGCACGCGTTGCGGACAGTACTATCGCCGTTTTAATCGAAGGTGAAAGCGGTACGGGGAAAGAATTGTTTGCTCATGTTCTGCATCAGAAAAGCGGCCGTGCCGATAAACCGTTTGTCAAAGTGAACTGTGCCGCAATACCGGAACAATTATTGGAGAGTGAATTATTCGGGCACGTGCGCGGATCATTTACCGGAGCGCTGAAGGACAGGGAAGGCCGCTTCGAAATGGCCGACGGCGGCACGATCTTTCTGGATGAAATCGGAGAACTTTCGCCATCCATCCAATCCAAACTATTACGCGTCCTGCAAAGCAAGGATTTCGAGCGGATCGGCGAAAATGTAACGCGGAAAGTCGATGTGCGCGTGATTTCAGCGACGAATCGCAATCTGGACGAAGCGATCAAAGAAAATACGTTCCGCGAGGACTTGTTTTTCCGTTTGAACGCCATTCGTCTTAAATTACCTCCGTTGCGCGAACGGCCGGACGATGTATCGCTTCTGTTGCAGCATTTTTTACAGAAATTTTCGTCTGCTCAAGGGACGAGTAAAGAATTAACCCTCGATGCGGATCGAGCTTTGCAGATGTACCAATGGCCGGGAAATGTCCGCGAACTGGAAAATGTCGTCGAACGCGCGATTCTGCTTGCCGGGAACAGCCTGATCGGGATCCATCATCTTCCGGAAGAAATTCGAAATGCCCATGGATCTCAAGTCCTTTCCCTCGAGGAAGTAGAGCGTACTCATATAAAAAGCGTTCTGCAAATAGCACAGGATTATGATGAAGCGGCTCGCATTCTCGGTATCGACCGCAAGACTCTTCTGAATAAGCGGAAAAAATACAATCTATAATTTTATTTCCCTGCCTCGAATATGCACACTTCTTTTATCGTGAATATTGTTTTTTATGGGGAATTATTCCCCATCCTGTAATCCATTATATTCCAATCTGTTATGGAATTTTTACCGTTCGGCGTCAGGAGAGTGGGACTTTTTTACTCGGACGACGGTTTTTGTGCCCTTTTTTTATCGATTCCGATGGAAAATCTGCATTTTTCCAATTTATCTTATGGCATCAAAATTGAATAAAGAATAGCAAAATCTTTCCGGTGGGGTGTGCCGGAAGAAACTATCGATACACAAGTGCAATTGAAGGAATTACGATGGCTACAAAACTGACGACTTTAGATAATCTTGAAATTGCTATTATGGAACCTCGCGGTTCATTGATCGGCGGGGAGGAAACCGATGAGATAAAAGCCAAAGCTCATGATCTTATCGAGCAAGGCAACCGAAAACTTGTAATGGATCTCGGCGGTGTTGCCTATATCAACAGCACGGGAATTGGTGCACTTGTGGCGATTCACTCTATGTATGAGAAGGCCCACGGAACGGTGAAGTTGTGCAATATGGCAAAAAGCGTACAGAATGTTTTCGTTATCACCAAATTGACCGGCGTATTCGATGTCGAAGAAAATCGCGAGGAAGCCGTCAAAAATTTTAAATCTATTAAATGACCTCATTATCTTAATTCACATTCACCATCATTAGGAGTACTTCTCATGAAGACCTCTGTTTTTAATACTATAGTCCTTATCGTCTCTTTTATTCTTGGCTACGTCATATATGAGTATATGCTGCCGAAGTTTATCCAGGACGGCGGTCCTCTCGTTATTCTTCTTGTTGCTATTGTCATTATGCTGGTTGCCGTTATTTTCGAACGCTGGATGAGTCTGAAGAAAGCCAACGGAAAAGGTCCGCTTCCGAAGTTTTTGAAAAATGTGCAGCTTGCAGTAAACAGCGGCGACATCGACGGCGCTATTCAACAGTGCGATAAACAGCGCGGTTCCTGTGCAAACGTCGTGCGCACCGGTTTGGAGCGTTATAAAATGATCGTTGAAGAAGGCGATGTGAAAGGTCAAAAAGAATTGATGGAAAATATTCAGCGCTCTATCGAAGAAGCAACCATGCTCGAAGTCCCGATGCTCGAACGAAACCTTGTTATGATGTCCACGATTGCATCAATTGGAACGATGGTCGGCCTTCTGGGAACGGTTCTCGGTATGATCCGTTCGTTCCAGGCTATGGCCAAAGCCGGAGCGCCGGACGCCATAGGGCTTGCACTCGGTATTTCCGAAGCTCTGATCAACACGGCCGGCGGACTCGTTGCCGGTATCGGCGGTATCGTTGCATATAACTTTTTCGTTACGAAAATCGACAACTTCACTTATATGATCGATGAAGCGAGTTATGCCATCATCCAATCATTAGTCTCCCGTAAACCGAAAAAGTAAGTTTAACCGAAAGGTTTTATCATGCCAAAACATAAAAAAGCTCGCATCAATGTAAAGATCGATATGACGCCGATGGTCGACGTGACCATGCTGCTGCTGACGTTCTTTATGATGACGACACAATTTAAACCGCCGGAGGACGTGACGGTCGAACTGCCTGCATCGCATTCAGAGTTTAAACTTCCGGAATCCGATGTGATGATGGTGTATCTGAACAAAGAAGGCAAGATCTACCTCGGCGTCGATTCGCAGTTTTTGATGATGCGTTTATTCGGGTCTGAAAACCGCCTGAAACGCGCCGTCGAAGTCACCAAAGAACAACTGGGCAACATACTCATCCAGGCTCGTATTCAAAATCCGAGGCTTCGCACGGTCATCAAGGGAGATAAAGCTTCTCCGTACGGACCGATGGAAGATGTGATGGATGTCTTGCAAAAAGCAAGAATTACACGGTTTAATTTAGTCACAGATTTAGATAAAGGAGCATAACAATGGCCGCTGTCGAAACCGGACAACCGCGATCCCATGGAAAAGGCGGTAAGAAAAAGAAACGACGCGTGGGTGTGCATATAGATATGACACCGATGGTGGATGTCTGTATGCTGCTCCTGACATTTTTTATGATGACGACGGTCTTCAATATGCCGCAAACGATGGAACTCAATCTTCCGCCGGATGACAAAGTGCATGTGGAAGTCGCCGAATCGGCTCTCATGACGCTGCGTGTAAGCAGCAATTTTACGATTTATTGGAATGTCGGGAACGATCCCAAGTTGCAGCGAGTGGAGTTCAAAGAACTCCGGAAGTTCCTCATCGAACGCCTTCGTTCGAATCCTAAACTTATTACGCTTATCAAGATCGACCGGATGGCAACCTATAACAACATGGTCGATTTTCTTGATGAAGTGAATCTTGCCAATATCACGCGCTTCAGTCTGGCGCCGATGGATGATAAAGACAAGCAGCTCATGGAAAGGGCAGGATAGGAGAAGAATATGGCAAATTTAGCAGCTACAATAACGGCAGCAGTACCGTATAAATCAAGCGGTTACGGTGCAGCAGAACTCAAGGCTCTCTACCAAAAATATATGTCGCTCGGCCTTGTCTTCGGTGCGCTTACGGTTTTTTCCGCTTTCGGTTCGTACCATCTTGCTGTCTGGTTAAGCACGGACGATGAGCCCGTGCATATGGTTAGAATTACGAAATATTCCGAACTCGGTCCGCCTCCGTCCATACAAAGTACGGAAGTCGCTCCTTCGGTTGCTGTTGCAGGACCTGCCGTAAAACCGAGTATCGGTATTCCGGTTCCCGTTCCCGATGCAGAAGTCAACCCCGAGCAGACGATTGCGACGCAGACAGAATTGAGCCAGCAGTCCGCACCGTCGATTGACGCAGGCGCCGGTACCGGCGGCGTCCAGGTGGAGCAGGATATTAAAATCGATGACGAACCACCGCCGGATTTCGTAGCATTTGAAAAAGAGCCGATTGCGGTTAAGTCGGTCATGCCGAAGTATCCGGATATCGCTCTGCGTGCAGGTCTGGAAGGCAACGTATTTGTCAAAGCGTGGGTCGATAAGGAAGGCAAAGTCCGCAAGGTCGTTCTCTTGAAAGCCGATGCGGAAATTTTTGTACAGGCTGCTATCGATGCGGCAAGTCAGATGGTCTTTACGCCTGCAATCATGCAGAAGAACCCTGTTTCTGTCTGGGTTTCGATACCGTTCCACTTCCGTCTGAAAAATGCAAAGTAATTGTCACTCGTGATAGAATGCTGATGTGAACCCGGCGGCATCGGCCGGCGAAAGTTCACATCAGCTTTTTTTAGAAACCGGCAAATGAAAAAAATATCACTTTCTTTGTATCTGGGTTATGCCGTTTCTTGTGTGACATTCGTATGCGGCGTTGTTGTAGTTGCCGGGCTGGTTCCAATGCGGCACATGTCTGTCCAGCTTCGCTCTATGTTCGGGATTGTCCTGATTCTTTGGGGAATTTTTAGGTTTGCTGCAACACAAACCCAGCGGAGACAGCGGGATATGGAGGATGCAGAGGAATGAACGTCCGAACTGCAGCGATCCTATTCTGTGCTTTGCTTCTGTGGCCGGGGTGTAAAAAAAAAGAAAACACAGCGACGTCGGGATCGAGCTTTCTGCTTGTGTGCGAACCCTACGGCGCCCTGATGCAGGATGAAGTGCGGCAATTTGTCAGCCTGTACCCGGATGCACACATCGAAGAGCGCACAACGTCGACGCGCAACGCCGTTGTTCAGATGTTAAATGACAGCGTTCATATTATTTGCATCGACCGGGAATTGAACGATGAGGAGCGTCAGGTTGCACAACAGGCATCCATGCATATCGTGGAGAATCGCATCGCAGATGATGCGTTTGCCGTTATCGTTCATACCCTCAACCCGATCGAACAGGTGTCAAAAAAATCATTAGAACGCATTCTCGACGGGAGTGCCGTAAACTGGCAGCAGATAACTGAATCGCACTGGTCCGGTTCGATCGAAATTGTTGTTGCGGATAAAAATTCAGGCAATTATGAATTGCTGCAGAACCGTTTCCTCACGGGCGGCAGAGAAATTCACCCTGCGGCCGTTGTCCGATCTCAGGAAGAAGTAGCAGCTTATATTGCGAAGCATCCTCAGGCCATAGGATTCGTTTCGTTCATGATACAGTCCGGATTGAGCGAAAAAATCAAAATCTTGCGTGTTGAAGCGGATAGCGTTGTCGATGGAGCGGCATTTATTCGTCCCACACAACAAAATGTGTATCAAAAGCTTTACCCGATGCGATATTCTCTTTATCTTTATACAACAGAACAAAAGGCTGCCCTGGGAAGCGGATTATCTGCTTTTGTATTGACTCTTCCGGGGCAGAAGATTATTCAGAAAGCGGGTATTGTGCCGGCAATTGTCCCGAGCCGTCCCATTCAGCTAAACGTGGAGTAAGATTATGAAATATAAGTACACAATCATTTGTTTTTTTGTCTGCTGGTCCGGTGTAAGTGCTCAGACAAAATACGACAAGGGGCAGTCATTCTTCGATCAAAAAAAATACGCCGAAGCTGTGTCGGCTTTCCGTGAAGTGATTTCGGTATCGCCGAAGGACGATCAGGCGTGGTACCTTCTCGGCGCTGCTTTTGAGCTGCTTGGTCAGCACGATTCGTCTGTCGCAGCTGAAAAAAAAGCGCTCGATTTGAATGAAGATTTGCTCGATGCATATGTTGCTCTGGCTCAGGCACAGCTCGCTCTGAATAATGGAACCGACGCAATGCAAACCATCAATACATGCATGAAAATTTTAAAAAAACAGAAAGAGTATCCTCCGCTCATATTGCAGTTGGCAAAGGCTCAGTTTGCAACCGGCCAGATAGATCTGGCGTTGGTTTCTTTCGCGAAGTACGGGGAGCAGGTTCCCGGCGATTACCGCGCGTATGAAGGGGAAGGCGATGTCTATGCAAAACAGGGTGTTGCACCGATGGCAATAACGCAGTATGAAAAATCGCTGGAATTGGATTCAACACAAATCTCGATTATTTATAAACTCGGCAACACATATATGTCCGACCGCCAATACACGGAAGCGGCGCGGGTCTTTAATAAAGTTCTTATTCTCCAGCCGGACAACGATAACGCGCGTCTCGATCTGGCAGGCCTCTATTTTCGGGCAAAGCTGTGGTGGCAGTGCGCTCACACCTTAAAAGATTATATTGAGAAGCAGAATGACGCTCCGAGAAATCTTCAAACGATGTATCTAGAAGCGCTCTATCGCGGCCGCCTGTTTAAGGACGGCCTCGCGCCGGCAGAGAAGTTTCTCAAAACAGAGCCGAATAATGTGTTTGCTCTTCGCATCGTTGCGCGTGCGTATATCTCTGAACAGAAAGATTATCACAAGTCAATCGATGCATTTGTGAAATTGAGCAAAATAGATACGCTTCAGTTCGACGAATGCAGATTACTCGGCGATGCATACCGGCAGATCAAAAACGATACTCTTGCTCTCGCAGCGTATCTCCAGGCTGTCAAGCTGGATTCGACACAGTCGATCTTGACACAGGCGAATCTGTACGGCGATATCGGTACCATTTATATGAACCAGAGGAACTGGGAACAGGCGGCGAACTATCTGGAGCTTCGAGTAAAAACCGATAGCAGCGTAGTTGCGGGATATATTAACCTGGCAGCATGTTATCAGCAAATGGAAAAGTACGGAAAGGCGATTGAGAATCTGGAAAGGGCTATCAGTATAAAACCCGAATATGCACCGGCGTATGTTAATATGGGATTTTGTTATGTCGCCATGAAAGAATTCGCCGAATCGCGGAAATGGTTCGAAAAAGCCGTCAAGGTTATCGATACGATGGAAACGAAATATCGCATTCAGCTGGCTGATGCCAATAAAATGATCGGTTTATCGTACCTGGTGGAAAAGAAAGATTATGATAACCCGAATAAAAAGTGGGAAGAAGGCGCAGCCTATCTCGAACGCGCGTTGAAGTATAAGGAAGACGATGCAAATTCTCATGTATGGCTGGGTCAGGCATATCAGAACCTTCAGAAAAAGGAAGATGCCATCAAGAATTACAAACGCGCCTTGAAACTCGATCCGAAAAATAAAGATGCGAAAACAGGATTGGATACGTTGGAACCACAGTAATCGAAAAAGTATACTTTATTCACATGAAATAAAAGAAAGGAATGAGGATGAAGAAGGCAGCATTTTTATTCATCATAACGGTGGCTGTGTTCCTTGCAGGCTGCGGGAAAAAAACGATACAGGTAAGCGAGTGGGATCAATTCCAGGATCAATTCTTTAAGGTCGGATTTGTCTATCCTAAGGGATGGGTCGTTGCGCGTGAAGCGAACCGTATCGTGATATCGTCTTCACAGGAAGTCGCCGATAAATTTTTCGACCATGATGCGCGTAAACCGGATGGTGTGCAGTTGATCATTGCATCGGAACGCAGCGACAGCATGCAGGACTATGAAAAGTACATAGAGAGCTATAAAAAGGATCAGCAGGACGCCGGTTTTGCCGTCCAGCCGACTGAAGACACAAAGATCGAAGGGCTTCCCGCGAAGATGTTCGAATATTCGGGGGCATTCGACGAGCAGACCAAGATAAAAGCCGTACGTGCCGCAACCCTGAAAGATTCCGTAATTTATTTCGTCCAGTATGCCGGATTTAATGGAACATATGAGCCGGGTAAGTTTGTTTTCGATTCGGTCATTGCAACATTGACGCTGCCGAAGCCAAAAGTGATTTCAAAGGATCCGAATGCGATCGTACTTCCTTCTCCCGAAACAAAGATTGTTAAAAATGCAATGTTGGAAGTTACTGTACCCGACAATATGGGTGAGACCTATCCTGCGGTGAAAGGGGATGTTATGTTTGCGATGAACTTGAAAATTTATCGTGAAGATTGTACGATGGATATCGATGTCCGGCCGGCAAAGAAACTCAGCCTTGAAAAAGTAATAGAACAGAACTCCAAGAAAATTGCCAACGTTTCCGGAAAAGGAAGTGCAGTCGTCGGCGGCGAAAAAGCCCAGTATTTCAATTATACGCCGACGAGAGGCATTAAGAGCAGAATCTATTTCGTCGTCAAAAACGACAAGATTTACAGAATAATATTTAATTACTACGTTCCAATGGAAAGCAATTTCCTGCCTGTCTACGAAAAAATTATTGCTTCCATCCGCTTAAAATAGTAAGCTTATACCAATTGAAAAGCCGGAGCCGTTAGGAACGGCCCCGGCTTTCTTGTTCAATTCGGAATAAACATTTTGAATTCTAACGGTTCGCAAACATTGCCTGCGCGTGGATTACAGGAGTTGGCAACAAGCCGTCCCCGTGTTTTGGGCTGGCTGCGAAGCGCTGCAATCCTCGACGGCGACTGGGGGACGAGCGTTGCTTACGTTATGGGGCTCGGCTTTGCTCTTGCAGGCTACGCCAGCTTCTGGCATCTTGTCCTGATGATGCTGTTGATGACCATCGTTGCCGTTAACTACATCACCATCTGCCGGTTGTATCCGAATGGCGGAGGCGTGTACAGCTCCGTTTATCACCGTTCACCCTCTCTCGCAGTCATCGGTGCCTTGCTGCTTGCCGCGGATTATATCGTTACAATGTCCCTTTCGGTCCTCGATGCGTGTCATTACCTGGGACTCGGATATCCTGCTTTTTGGGCAATCGTCATTATCGCTTTGCTCGGATTGATTAACTGGTTCGGTCCGAAACACTCCGGCGGTCTGGCATTACTCATTTCCATCATTACAGTATTGACGCTGGCGGCGATTATCTTTCGATCTGCTCTTCCTTCCCTTCAGCATGCACACATTGCCGCTCCGGAAGGAGGCATTTTTCACAACTGGGGAATTTTTACCGGATTCATACTCAGCCTTTCAGGTATCGAAGCGATTTCGAATATGACGGGATTGATGCAGGATCCTGCACGCGATTCACGGCGTGCGATTCTGACCGTATTGCTGAAAGTGTTGATTGCAAACCTATTCCTCGGCCTTGCGATGCATGCGATTCCGGGTCTTGTGCCTGGAAACCACAAAGAAGATATGCTGCGTTTTCTTGGTGAACAGTATGTAGGTCCATGGTTCGGCTGGGTCGTCGCCTTTTCGCTCGGTACCCTGCTGATCTCGGCCGGCAACACGGCTTTGAACGATCTTGTATCGATTCAATTTCTCATGTCGGTCGATAAGGAACTGCCGCAGGTGCTGCGCAGGCTGAATAGGCACGGCATGCCGGTCATTCCGTTAATCGTAACGACGCTGATTCCGATAGTCCTTCTTATGCTGATTCAGGACGTCGAGACGTTGTCGCATCTCTATGCTATCGGTCTCGTAGGTGCGATGATTATCAACCTCGGATCGACTGCGACCGATAAGACTGTAAGCATGAAATATTATATTAAAATATTGATGATGGTTTCGGCATGCATTCTTGTCTTGATAGAGTTATCGATTGCATGGAAGAAACATGAGGCGACGATTTTTGCCGCTCTTATTCTTTTTATCGGTCTTCTCGCCCGTCAATTTGCCCGTATGCATGTTCGGAGGGAAGTTCAAGCGGGAGGAGAACCCGTTCACGATGCGGTCCCGACGCGCAAACGGCGGCGGACGTCGATTCCCCCGGCAAAATATATGCTGGCGATGAAAGATGTGAATACCCGAATGCTGAAATTTGCCGTCGAGGAGGCGAAACAGCGCGGTGCTCTGCTCTTCGTCCTGCGCGTGCAGGAAATCGCGGTCGGGACTCTTCCTGCAAAGATATCCGTTCGGATCGACGAATCGGAAAATCTTATTGAGAAAGTATGCATCGATGCCGGCATCGATTTCCAGATCATTTCTATTCCGAGCTACGATATCGGCTATACCATTGCAGAGCAAGCGGCAACCTTCGGCGTCGACCGGATCATTCTCGGCGCAACGAAGAGAAGCATGCTGGAATATGTCCTGAGGGGGAACGTTATGAGGTCACTTGGCGCCTTAATGCCCGAAGATGTTCAGCTTATTATTTTCGGCGGATAAAAAAAGTTCACAGTTTTTTGTCCGGAGTGCTTCGTTCACAGCAAAAGGCATTTGCGTGCAAGAAGTGAAATTTATCCGCCTGCCGAGTACTTTTTTTTTCTTTGACTCCATTGTCATAAGCAACCCGTATTCGTTCATTGCTTATCGTTGAATATTTCTTGTTTGCCCTTTGCGGCTCGCTGTTTACGATTCACTTCTTTTAGGTTTTGATCAAAAACATCTTCCTTGTATATTGAAAGAAGAATTTCATGTAGAGTATTTTACAGAATCGATTGTCTATGCATCATTCTATTTATTTATGGATTGGATTCAATGCTTTTATTCTGGCGCTGCTTGCGCTGGATCTTATTGTGTTCAACCGGCGTCCGCATGAAATCGGTATCAAAGAGTCTCTTGTGTGGAGTGCTGTATGGATCGCTTTGGCTCTCTGCTTTAATGCACTCGTTTATCGATGGTACGGTCGCGAAGCGGGTCTGCAATTTCTAGCGGGTTATTTGATAGAAAAATCTCTCAGTATCGACAACCTGTTTGTTTTTCTTCTTCTTTTTACATATTTCAAAGTTCCGGCGAAGTATCAGCACAAGGTTTTGTATTGGGGAATTCTCGGTGCGTTGATCATGCGCGGTTCGATGATCGGCCTCGGGGCTGTTCTTATCAGAAAATTCCACTGGATACTTCTTATCTTTGGCGCGTTTTTAGTTGTTACCGGTCTGAGGATGGCGTTTCAAAAAGAAGAACGTGAAATACATCCGGAGCGCAACTTTGTCGTCCGCTTTTTCAAGAGGTTATTTCCCGTGACTCCCGGTTTCCACGAGGAGAAATTTTTCGTCTGTATCGATAGAAAATACTATGCCACGCTGCTTTTTATCGTTGTTATCGTCGTCGAAACGACGGATCTGCTTTTTGCTGTCGACTCGATACCGGCTATTTTCGCAGTTACACAGGATGCTTTCATTATCTATACATCGAATGTATTCGCTATTCTTGGCCTCCGGTCTCTCTATTTTGCCCTGGCTGGAATGATGGATATGTTTTATTACCTGCGCCATGGTCTTTCCATCGTCCTAACTTTTGTCGGACTCAAAATGCTTTTTGCCGATATCCTCCCGATTTCCATCTCATTGGCCCTGGAAATAGTCGGGTGTGTGCTGCTTGTTGCCGTGGTTGCCTCGATCATTCGGGCGCGCCTTGGAATAAAAGAATAAGGATTTTTCGGTTCAGCCCGCTTTGATATATTTGTGTTTTCTCTGATTGTTCTTTTAAAGAGAAATGACCCAAATGGAAAAGATTCGAAACGAAAAAGTTCCCCCGCTCGTTTTTTCGACAAAAAGGATGCTTCTCCTCGGTATAATGATACTCCACACCGTTCTGCATGCTCAGCTGATCGATATAAGAAGCTTCGGCTGTTTTGCAGGCGGAGCATTTCTGAATACGAAAAATATTCAGGCTGCAATCGATTCGGCTGCCCGAAGCGGCGGAGGCCGGGTTTTTATTCCCCCCGGAACATTCATGACGGGGACAATCCGGCTTTGCGATAATGTAGATCTTTACCTCGAGCGCGGCGCCGTTTTGAAAGGAAGTCCGCATATCGAAGATTATATGCTCAACGGCCGGGTCGTCGGCATGATCTTTACTCAGAATGCAAAAAATGTATCCATCAGCGGATTTGGGACGATTGACGGAAACAGCGATGCCTTTATGGACCTTAGCCGGTTCAAGACTATCGACAACGAAGGAAAGAAGTGGACCCGGCAGAAAGATCGTTTTCGCCTAGCGGATAGTTCCGGCGACGGGCCGTATGTTCCTAAGGATCGGCCGTTTCAAATGATCATTTTTTCAGATTGCCGCAATGTGACCGTCCGCGATGTGACGATACTCAACTCGCCGCTCTGGGCATTGCATTTTGCCGATTGCGACGGTGTTCTTGCAACAAAGCTTCGCATCCGCTGCGACTTGCGCGTTCCCAATAACGACGGCATCGATCTTACTTCCTGCAGTAATGCGATTATTTCCGACTGTGACTTTCGGACAGGGGACGACTGCATCGCCATTACAGGCTATCAGCATCATCATGATCTTCCGGGATTTAAAGATATTCCGCATATCTCCGAAAATATTACCGTGACCAATTGTACGATGGTCTCGCGGTCTGCGGCCATTCGTATCGGAGGATTCGATCAAAATTCAATGCGAAATTATGTTTTCAGCAATATCACGATTACGCATTCCAACCGGGGAATCGGAATCTTCGCGCGCGATGCGGGCTCAATCGAAAATATTCTATTTACAAATATCATCATCGAAACAAGGCTGCACACGGGAGATTGGTGGGGACAGGGCGAACCTATCCACATATCGGCCGTGCGTTTGACAAAGGATGTTCCTCTCGGAAAAATTAAGAACATTCAATTCCATAATATCGTATGCAAAGGCGAATCGGGAATTCTCGTTTACGGCACGGAAGAAAATGTTATCGAAGATGTCATCTTTCGAGATGTCCAATTTCAACTTTGCGCCGGCAAACAAAACGATATTTCGGGAGGAAATTTCGATCTTCGCCCGGTCGGCGATCCTGCTTTGCAGCTTTTTGCACATGATATTCCGGGTTTGTATGCACAATGGGTGAAGAATCTCAGAATCGACGGGTTCAATTTGGCATGGGACACCGTAAAGCATACTTTCTTTACGCACGGTATTGAAGTGGGACATTTTACCGGTCTGCACATCAGCGGATATACCGGTGCTCCANNCGTTTCTCTGTATCTTCACGACGGAAAGGGATGCGATATTGTTCGCGGCAAAAATACAATCCGTAAGATAAATATTGTTCCATAGAAATCGGTCAGGCGTGCGGTGATCTGGAATTTTTCAAGTGAATATTCGGAAAGGAGCTGCATCGCTTTATAACCATGGATAAAATGTCGTTTTTAAAAACAGGTAGAGCAATCGCAAATTGAAAAAGAAAGTCTTAAAGCGTATACTGGTTCTTTGTACCGGAAATTCATGCCGCAGTCAGATGGCGGAAGGACTTATAAAATATTTGAAACCGGAGTGGAAAGTTTTCTCTGCCGGCATCGATCCTGCGACTGCGGTTTCGCGCAGGACCATCCGGGTGATGCAGGAGATCGGAATAGATATTTCTCGGAATAAGCCGAAACACATCGATCAGTTTCTATCGCAATCCTTCGATTATGTCATAACGGTCTGCGACCATGCAAATGAAATCTGTCCGGTATTTATCGGAAAGGTGAAGAAAAGAATGCATCTCGGATTCCGCGATCCGACCAAGATGACCGGCGAACCGGAAGAAGTTTTTTTGGAATTCCGCCGTGTCCGGGAAGATATGAACAAGCAATTAAAAGAATTTATACAATCGGTCGCATGAACAGCATCGTAGATGAACTATCGATTCTCAAGCGGCTGCGGCGGAGCTGGTCGCTGCAAACAAGCAGCAAATGGACGCCGTCAAATCCCGCAAGCGGACAATGCAGTGTTACAGCACTCGTCATTAATGATTCTTTCGGCGGGGAAATATTGAAAACACGATTGGAAACCGGGAAATGGCATTTTTATAATCGCATCAGCGGAAACCGATTCGATTTTACCGCTTCCCAATTTTCGGAACCGATGAGGTACAACGACATCCCATCGAATAGAGACGAAGCCTTTGCCGAAACGAATCAAATACAATTTCGATCGCTCTCCAGCGCTTTCATAAAAACAAGTTAAGATTTCCGCCTGCAGCAGCCGTCGAGCCATTTGTTCGATCCATTCAATTATTCTTCGATTGCGTTTTTCTTTCGTCCCCAGATAATCCACATCATCAAGGCAATAACAAGAAGGAGAGGTATGATAAGTAAACTTCCTTCCGGACCTGCCGCGCCGCCGCTTAAAAGCATATTGCCCTGCGGATGAACGGCAAAAAGATGTCCATGGGCGATCCTTCCGCTGTCCGCTGTGCCCCAAAGATAGGATTCCGCCCAATCCCACGAGGCATGAAAACCGATGGCCCACCAGAGGGATTTTAAGTACCAAAGACTAATGCAGAAAATCAATCCGATAAGCGCGGCAGAAATTATTCCAACCGGAGTTTCCCCTTTATTTGTAATATGAATACAGCCGAAAAGAATGGAAAAAACAAGGGCACTCCACCAAAATCCTATCGCCCGCGTTAAAGTTGCCATCATGTAACCTCGCATGAAGTATTCCTCGTAGAGGCCGACTAAAAAGAATCCGATGCCCCATCCGATTGCATAAATAAATGCCGCTTTGCCGAAGAGCTGCCTGTTGTCAAAAGCGAGCAAGCCGCAGATGTTCAACAAACCGACAAGGGCCGAAAGAGCGATCACGCCGCAGAACAATCCATAAAGAAACCGCACGAAGCGCTGTGTCCCTTCCAGTCCGTAAAATATCAGAGGCTTATGTTCGATGCGAGACATGACCATGGTAGCTGCCAGCAGCCCGAGAAACGCGGCGAGTTCGCTGGCACATGTTTGCAATGGCTGCAGTTCACCTGCCGGCAAATGATATTTTTCAAGGAGAGAAATGGTCGGTACGATGGTTATAGCTGTAAACAGTGCCATAAGGAGAATGAAGATGCCGATACTCCAGCCGGCGCGAATTCCCTGCGTGCCGATGAAGATACGATGATATATAGATTGAGACTTTTCTTGCGGAATGAATTCATCGTTCATTGTAATCCCTTCTTATGATGTTGATATTGCGGCACCGAAAACATCTAACGATGTTCTCCGAATAACTGCAGAAGCTTCCTGCTTCACCTGCCTTCATAGTCGTGTCGTATGCCGGGCAAACCGACTTTGGCTGCAATGTTGCTGAGGTCCGAAATCTTCTTTACATAGATGTTTTTTGTTGGATAGATTGAACGCAAGAATATTCGCACCCATCTATCTCTATATATCTTCGATAAAGAAAAAAGTTACATAAAATTTAGATTGTTATGTAAAAATATTCACAAAATGATTGCAATTATTGTGTCATCCGAGTTTCATTGGATTAAAAGAATGCCGTGTAAACCTTCCGCCGCGCTTGCCCAGATTATTGTCTATATTTAATGAAGGATAAACTGATCGTACAGACCTGGCGTGCGCAGGATTGGGCTGACAGCGACTTAGATTCTACATTCATACTCTTGATGGAACAGAGAGGAAAAGATGCCGTACGGCAGGTAGTCCATGCCAATGTGCCGGATAAACAAGTCAAAAGCATCGATAAGGATGGCGCACGTTCTATTGGGAACCATGGAAGAAATATCTGTCGGGAAAACCGATTCTCAAACCTGTAGCAATGAAAAATATCAAGTCAAGTGCGGTAACATCTATACATGTCCGGCCATCCTCACTCTGTCCTCTACGAGGAATCGATAAAGCCTCGTATGATCTTTTTTCTTCCCGCTTGGCGGCCTTAGCATTGCTCTTTTTGCAGGTCTTGCTTTCGGCGGCATATACACATTGCCATTTATCGGCGGCTCGACTGTTCTTTATCTTCTATGGAAAGGGAAAAAATGCATTCTTCGTACTCAATGGTCATTGACAAAAAAAGACGACCCTCGCATACGAGCCTGCCAATCATCCGAATAAGGTCGTTTTATAAGCATATATGAATGTTTTAGACTTGTTGCAGAAATAAAGCAAAACTCATACATTTATTACAGATGAGTCAAAGCCTCTTTTGATGCATTGGCCATCTAAATTATTCGATGGGGTTACAATGTGGCAAAACCTATTTGGTGCTTCCTTCATATTATTACCGGCGAATGTTTCTCCTTATATAGAAACAATTTTTGACTCGTATCCGATAACTTACCGTATAGTGCATCAACTGTTCGATTACTGTAATCGTAAAGGGATGGGCTTACTATGAAAAAAAAGGAGTTTACAATACTCATTGTTGACGACAATACGGCAACTGTGCGTATTCTTTCCTATATCCTTAAAAGAGAAGGTTACAAAGTTTTAGAAGCAATGACAGGGACTGACGGCCTTCGGTTGGTGAAAGAACGGAACCCGGATTTGATCATGCTCGATGTCTTTCTTCCCGATATGAACGGCGTTGAAATTTGCCGGCAAATCAAGAACAATCCGGACATCAAACATGTCCTCGTTGTGTTAATCTCCGGTATCGAGATCGAAAGCAAAAGTCAGGTGCACGGCCTCGATGCAGGTGCAGAAGGTTATCTGGTAAAACCGGTCTCGAAACAGGTGCTCCTCGCATACGTGCGATTGATGGAGAGAATAAAAAGAAATGAAGACGAGCTTCGCGATGCGGCAAAGATACTTGATAAACGGGTAAAGCAGCGGACTAAAAAGCTGGAAACGGTTAACAAGAAATTATTGAATGAAATATCGGAGCGGAAAGAAATTGAAAAGATATTGGCGAGCAAAGAAGAACATTACCGGATGCTCTTTCTCAATAATCCCGTTCCGCTTTGGGTGTATGACCGCGATACGCTCGCTTTTCTTGCCGTGAATGATGCTGCGGTTCAGCAATACGGCTATTCGGCGGAAGAATTTCTTTCTATGACGCTCAAAGCTATTCACACAGAAGAGGAAGAGACTCGATTCCTGCAGTCTAATGGCGCGGGCGGAGAGACCCTGCGCAGGGCGGGATCCTTCCGCCATCGAAAGAAAGATGGAACGATTATCGACGTGGAGATTACGACGCACGATTTGATTTTTGAAGAAAAGCCAGCTCGTTTGGTGATGGCAAACGACATTACCATGCGCAAGCGAGCGGAAGAAGAAGTCCGTGATTCTGAGGAAAGATTCCGAATGATATTCGAAAATGTGTTTGACGGCATTAGCATCCACAGCAATGAACCCGACGCTTTTCAGAGAAAACTTATCGAGTGTAATGAACACTATGCATCGATGGCAGGCCGGAGCCGCGAAGAACTGCTCCAATGCGAAAGCACACAAGGATTGCAAATACCGTTTGAAGAAAGGGCAAATTCCAATCGCATGGAATCCATCGCCAGGGGAGAGTCTTTTCGGGGCTCCTTCTCATGGATCCGTCCGGATGGAAAAGACAATATTGTCGAATATACAGGTGTGCCGATCATCTGGCGGGGAAAGTCGTACACCATCGGCATCGATCGCGATATCACAGAGCAAAAAAGGGCAGAATTGGAGATTCTCAAACTCAACCGAACATATGCAGTTTTGAGCAATATCAATCAACTTATTGTGCGCGAACGAGACCGGCAGAAAATATTTGAAGGAGCCTGCAGGATTGTTATCGAAGACGGCAAAATGTTGATGTGCTGGATCGGCCTGGTTGATGCTGCCGCCGGCAAAGTCAAACCCGTTGCCCACGCCGGAATCATCGATGGATATTTTGAACAGTTGCATATAAATCTGGATGGTTCCGCCGGAGAAAATGAACCGACCACGGCTGCAATTCGAGATGCACGGAATATTATTTGCAACAATATCGAGCATGATGAGCGGATGCACTCGTGGAAGGAAAAGGCATCGGCTCCCGGATTCCAATCTTCCGCATCCTTTCCTTTACGGTTAAAAACAAAAATCATCGGGACCATAAATTATTATTCGAGCGAGGAAAATTTTTTTAATAGTCAAGAAATCGCCCTTTTTAATGAACTGGCAATGGATCTTTCGTATGCGTTGGAAATGATCGATACGGAAGAGAAGAGAGATCTGGCCGTCGAAGCTCTTGCAGAAAGTGAACGGCGGCAGCGCGGTATTCTTGACAGCATTCCTGATCCTGCGTGGCTGAAAAGTAAAGACGGCACCTATCTGGCTGTCAATAAGGCCTGGTGCAAATATCTTAACAAGGAAGAAAAAGAAGTCCTCGGTAAAAATGAAGTCGAGGAAATGTTCTCAGATTCGGCGAAAAGAATTTTTGATGAAGACTGGGTCGTTTTCAATACGGGCGTAGCTCATCAGCAAGAAAACGAATTTTCCGATTTACCCGGCGATACAAGATGGTTTGAAACCATTAAAAATCCGCTTCTTAATGAGAATGGGTCGATCGTCGGCATTACAGGCATTGCTCGCGATATAACTGCACGCAAGCAAATGGAAAATGCGCTTCGTAAATCAGAAAAAGAATATCGACTTCTCTTTCAGCACAATCCGCATCCTATGTGTATATATAACCCGGAAACTTTGTTCATTCTTGATATTAATGACGCGTTTATCCATCAATACGGATATACAAGGGAAGAACTGCTGAAGATGACGATTAAGGATATTCGTCCGCCGGAAGACATTCCATTGCTTTTAGAGGATATAGAGAATTTATCGAGCGGTTTGAGCAGAACGAAAATATGGCGGCATCGCAGGAAAGACGGGACCATTCTCTACGTCGAGATCACTGCACATACGAGTCCCTTTGAAGGCAAACAAGCGAGAATAGTACTCGCTCACGATGTAACGGACCGGGTACAGATGGAAACAGCATTGAAAGAAAGCGAGGATAGATACAGGCTCCTGCTTGAGTATTCACCCATCGGGATAGCCGTACATTCCGAGGGGAAGATTGTCTTTTCTAATCTCGAAGGTGCAAACATATTGGGTGCAAAAGCGCCGGAAGAGATTATAGGAAAGTCTATCCGCGAAATTGTCCATCCTCAAAGTTGGGACGAAACTTATCATCGTATTCAACGGCTTCTGAATGGGGAGAAGGGATTATATCCATTAGAGGAGATATTTATCAGATTAGACGGGACGCCTATTCATGTCGAGGTTATGGCGGTGCCGATAACGTATTTCGGAAAACCGTCCATGCAGGTGATTGTTACCGATATTACAGCGCGTAAAAAATTGGAAGAACAAACGAGGAAGCTTACAAGAGCAGTCGAACAAAGTCCTTCATCTATTATTATTACCAACGTACATGGCGATATTGAATATGTGAATCCAAAATTTGAAAAGCTGACACAGTATAGGGCGTCAGAAGTAATCGGAAAGAATCCTCGAATCCTGAAATCCGGAGAGACAACAAGCGAGACGTACGCAGCTATGTGGCAGGCAGTCACAACCGGTAAGGAATGGAACGGCGAATTCCATAACAGGAAAAAGAACGGTGAACTCTATTGGGAAGCTGCATCGATCTCTCCGATTGTCGACGAGAACGGAGTGATTACTCATTTTCTTGCTGAAAAGGAAGATGTTACCGAACGCAAGCGTGCAGAAGAAGATCTGCGGCGGGCAACCGAAGGTACGCATGCTATTTTCTGGCATGCTCTCGTCAATAAAGCTGAAGATGAAACGAAAGGTGCGTGCGGATTTTATTGGGATACGCATTATGCGAATTTAGATGTCGTGCAGAAATTTTTAGATTTTCCCGATTATCCGACACATGACCTTTCTGATCGGTTCTTTTTCAGCTGGCTTGAAGAAGACCGTAATGTAATGGCTCCTCAGAGTGCTGCTGCGCTTCGCGAAGGAATGGATGGATATACGCAGGAATTCCGTCTGCAGGATGCAAAAGGGAACATCCACTGGATGTATACCGATGCCCACATCCGGAGGCTGAGCGAAAAAACATTCGAAGTCGCCGGTATCATCGTGGATATATCCGACCGGAAGCGAACGGAAGAAACGCTGCGGCAAAGCGAAGAACGATTCCGCAAACTGATTGAAAGTGCTCCCGCTGCAGTTGTCATTCTTTCCAACACCGGAAAAATACTCTATGCTAATCCGACAAGTCTAACGATATTCGGTGTGTCGAATGCCGACGATGTTCAGGAGAAATTAATACTGGATTATCTTGCACCGGATGTGCACGGCGACTTTTTTAAACATTATCATCTGCGTTCAGAAGGTGTGCCCGTTCCGAATCAATTTGAAACGATAGGACTGCGTGGCGACGGAACCCGTTTTCCCGTCCATATTGCAGTATCGCATCTGCAGCTCCAGGATGAGGATGTTACTCTGAACTTTATAACCGATATCACCCGGCGGAAACAAGCTGAAGAAATCGTGAATTTGCTGAGCCATACTGTAAAAAGTATCGGCGAATTTGTTTGCGTGACGGACATGAACGGTAAAATTGTGTTTGTCAATCAAGCCTTTTTAGACGGTTATGGATATTCCCAAAATGAAGTCATCGGAAAAACCCTGGAAGCTGTTTCAGCGTCGAGCGGAAAAGGCGACAGGAATCTGATGCGAGCGGCACGGGAAGGCGGTTGGCAGGGAGAACTTATGAGCAGAAGAAAGGACGGATATGAATTTCCGATTTCTCTTTCCACCTCTCTCGTTCTTGATGATAAGGGGAAAGCCATTGCCCACGTAATGGTTGCTGCCGACATCACTGAAAGGAAAAGACTTCAGCACGAATTACTCCAGTCGCAAAAAATGCAAAGCATCGGGACTTTGGCAGGCGGTATAGCTCATGATTTTAACAATATTCTCGGCATTATTCTTGGATATATATCGCTGCTTGAAAAACGCCTTGCTTATAATCCGGAATATTCCATGAGTATTAACGCCATGCAGCGTGCAGTCGAACGCGGCGCAGCACTCGTGAGGCAGATTCTTACGTTTGCACGGAAGACCGATGTGATATTCGAGGCGGTCGATGTGGGGACGCTGATGGAGGAAATGATTCCGATGTTGCAGCAAACATTTCCTAAAACCATCACGTTTTCAAAAAATATTCAAAATGGGCTTCCCGGTATTTATGCAGATCGATCGCAGATTCATCAAGTGCTTTTAAATCTTTGTGTCAATGCAAGGGATGCTATGCCGAACGGCGGGACGGTGATGCTTACTGCAGAAAAATGCATGAAAGCTCAAATACAGGATCGATTCCCGGAAGCAAATCAACGTGCATATGTATGCCTGAGTGTTGCCGATACCGGCGAGGGAATGAATAAAGCAACGAGCGCCCGCGCATTCGAACCGTTTTTTACAACCAAGCCGCAGGGAAAAGGAACCGGGCTTGGGTTGTCCGTTGTATACGGCGTTGTAGAAACGCACGATGGTTTTATAGATTTGGAAAGCGAGGAGAGTCAAGGAACGACTTTTCGTTTGTATTTTCCGGTTTCCTCGATCGAGGAAAACCAAGATGAACCTTTCCCTCCAGAAAAATTCGCCGAATTCCGCGGTTCAGAGACAATTCTTCTTGTCGAAGATGAAGAGTTCCTTTTAGAAATGGCATGCATTAGTCTGGAATCCAGCGGCTATAAAGTCTATCGTGCCGAAGACGGAATTGAAGCCGTTGAAGTCTATAAAGCACACATGGATGAAATTAATTTGGTTATCACTGATATGGGTTTGCCCGGCATGACCGGAGCAGAAGAATACGGAAAGCTTAAAGAATTAAATCCGCAAATAAAAGTTATTCTCTCGAGCGGATTTTTGGACCCGGAAGTGAAAGCCGGATTGCTGGAAGCCGGAGCACTTGGGTTCTTGCAAAAGCCGTTTAAACCGCAGGAAATTTTGAAAATGGTTCGTGATGTCCTGGATAAGAAAACATGATGAGTATGCTCAATTTAAAAGAGAAAAAGTCGCCATAACTTTGACAGGAATCGATTTCCGTTCTTTCTTCAATCCGACGCGTCGAGCATCGGAAGTCTCCTTTCATTGACTGCGAGAACTATTGAAGTTGATTTTTCCAGATGGTTCTTCTTACCGGCCGAATGTAAAATATCCAGTGATAGAATCGGAATCAGAGGCGCATGCTGTTCTTGTGCTGGATGCCGGGAACTATTCCCTCGAAGAGTATTGTTTATTTATAAAGCCGAAAAGATCGATCGGCAGATGGAACGGGTTGTTGCAGCGGTTTTTGTAAAAGATTGAAAGGATATAGATAAAGAGAATTTCGTTTACCCTTTTTTATACATCGTTATACAATGAGGTAAACGTGATGACTCAATTTATTCCAGGTCCTGCACTAAATTCTGTCTATCAGCTGCTCCAAATTGCTTATCTGAAGCACATCGGTTCTCTTTTGATGGAAATTGAAAAGCGGAGGGCGTTTTTTCCTGCCTCTAACGACGATTCCTGTCTTGCGATTCTCTCCGATCCTGCGAATAGAACAAAGATCTATTTTTTAGACCTGCGCTTTATAAGGGTTATGCGGATATTTGCGCCGCACTGCTTTCATCTTCGGCATAATTTATCGTTCAAATTATTCTTGCTCTTGTCGTCAGTGCGGATCGGTGCTATTTTTTCAACCGGAGGATTATGAAGCATTATGGTGGGTATACGAGCGATGTTTGACAATGCAATACTCTACCGGCTTTTTACCGTCCGATAGAAGTGTTTAGAGCCCGTCGTATGAACAGTGAAAGATCTGCAGGAAAATGAAAACGATAAAACAGAAAATAAAGAGTGGTTTATATGAGAGTGTACGTTTCATCCGCGATTGTCCTTTTTTTATTCCTTTCTCCGATATCTTCCTTGTCTGCGCAAGACAAGTATAGTCTCAGCGGTGTTATTAAAAACGGTGAAACAGGAGAAGTGCTTATAGGAGCTGCAATTATTATCAGAGAATTGCCCGGAATAGGAGCGTTATCCAATGCATACGGTTTTTATTCGCTGACTCTTCCGGAGGGCAGATATACGTATCAAACTCAATTTATGGGATTTAAGATGCGGATCGATTCACTTGTTCTGAATACAAATCGGGTCGTGAATATTATACTGATACCGGTGCTTATTAAAGTCAATGACGTGACGGTCTCGGGCGAACGCTCGAATGCCAATGTCACATCGACGGAGGTAAGCGAGAACAAACTGGAAATGAAGCAGGTTGAATCGATTCCTGTTCTGCTGGGAGAAAAAGATATCCTGAAAACCATTCAACTGCTTCCGGGTATAAAATCGGCAGGCGAGGGAAGCACGGGATTTTACTCCCGGGGCGGGGGAATTGATCAAAACCTCATTGTCCTCGATGAAGCGCCGGTCTATAATCCTTCCCATCTTCTGGGATATTTATCCGTATTCAATGCCGATGCAATCAAGGATGTATCCGTCATTACGGGCGGAATGCCTGCAGAATACGGCGGCCGGCTCTCATCGGTCGTCGATATAAGGACCAATGACGGGAACGATAAAGAATTCGGAGGGTCGGGGGGAATTGGACTGCTCGATTCCAGACTTATGCTGGACGGGCCGATTGTTGTAGATCAAGGATCGTTTATTGTGACTGCAAGGCGGTCGTATGCTGATCTTTTCCTTCATTTATCGCGCGACACGACAATCAATCAGGCGAGTCTGTATTTTTACGATCTAAATATGAAAGCGAACTATACGCTGGGAGATAAGGATCGAATTTTTCTTTCCGGTTATTTCGGAAGAGATAATTTCTCTTATCCCAATATATTCGGGTTCAATTGGGGCAACACCACCGGGACACTTCGCTGGAATCATATTTTTGGAGATCACCTTTTTTCAAACACATCATTCATTGTAAGCGACTATGAATATACCAACTCCGTCTCATCCGGAACGAGTCAGTTTGAAATAACGTCCGGCATAAAAGACCTGAATTTTAAAGAAGATTTTCAATATTTCACGAGTTCTCAAAGTACGTTGAAATTCGGCGTCAATTCCATTTATCACACATTTGTACCCGGTACAATCACAGGCGGAACGCCGAGCGGTTTAATCAGCGTCAATCTCGAACATCGATATGCTCTTGAAAACGGAATTTATTTTTCGCATGAACTCAATGTATTTTCAAGTCTCAAGGTAAATTACGGCCTGAGATTCTCTACATTCAGCCTGCTGGGTCCCGGGCATATTTATTCGTACGACAGCAACGGCGATCCTGTCGATACCGCTGTTTACTCATCCGGCGCTGTTATTAAGACATATACAAGTTTGGAACCGCGTCTCTCTTTGAATTATCTGCTTGATGAAACAAGTTCAATCAAAACCTCCTATACAAGGACCACGCAATATCTTCATCTCCTTTCCAGTTCGACAGAGACAAATCCAAGCGACCTGTGGATCCCCAGCAGCAATAATGTACCGCCGCAATATGCCGATCAGGTGGATCTTGGCTATTTTAGAAATTTTGATGACAACGCTTTTGAAACATCACTTCAAATTTATTATAAAAATATGCAGAATGTTATCGATTATAAAAACGGTGCGGATTTACAGCGGAATCCAAATATCGAATCCCTTCTTCTTTACGGCAGGGGATGGGGTTACGGGGCGGAACTTCTTATAAGAAAGCGATACGGAACGATCAGCGGATGGATCGGATACACGCTTTCCAGAACGAATGAACAGTTCGCTCAAATCAACGACGGTCAGCCTTTCCCCGCAACGCAGGATAGGACGCATGACATTTCTGTCGTTTTTATTTATGATTATAGCAGCACATGGACATTCTCGGCAACATGGGTCTACAATACGGGCAATGCGGTGACATTTCCGAACGGAGACTATCGTGATTATTTCGATCAACGAAAGATCCCATATTATACGAATAGGAACGGCTATCGCATGCCACCGTATCATCGCCTGGACTTTTCTGCGACATGGACATTGGGACCGCATTCCAATTTAAATTTTTCAATTTACAATGTTTATGACCGGATGAATGCCTATTCCATCACTTTTCGGCCGGATCCTAATAATACCAATCAAAATCAGGCTGTGCAAACGACAATTTTCCCGATCATTCCGTCTGTTACGTATAATTTTACTTTTTAATTTTGGTGTCCTATGAATATACATGCAATGTTTGTGAACCGCTTGACACTTTTCATTTTATTGGCGCCAGCAGCATGCTGCCTTTTATCCTGTCAGAAGATTGTCTCTATCGATCTGAACGAAGCTTCCCCGCATATCGTCATTGAGGGAGTTGTGACGGATAGTCTGGGGCCTTACTCTGTTATCCTCAGCATGAGCGGCGACTACTTTGCACCATCATCGTATTTCCCGCCGGTTTCAGGCGCACATATCATTATGACAGATAATATGAATCAACAAGATACGCTGAAAGAAATTGTGAGCGGAACATATCAGACTTCAACGATAAAAGGTATCCCGGGTACAAGCTATCAAATGAAAGTTGCAGCACAAGGCACGGACTACGATGCAGTTTCAACTATGCCGCAAAAAGTATATATCGATTCTTTGTACTCCATGATAAGGACCAGCTTCGGCGGAAACACGGGGTATGATATTTATATAATGTTTAAGGATCCTCCTCAAACGAACAATTATAATTATTATCGTGTCAACGCTCAATCCAGCGCTCTGATTCCTACGGACTCGATTGACGGCATCCGATATCGCCTCTTCACGGATGAATTAACGAAAGGCCAGGAAATGACCGTAAGGATACGCAGTGGAGATAAAGTCGCTAAGGGCGATACGATTACGATAGAGTTATTATCGATTGACAAAGCGGCGTATGATTATTTCAACACGCTTTCGAAAATTCTATCATCAGATCAAAGTCCGACATCGCTCGCCCCGCAAAATCCCACTTCGAATATCAGCGGCGGCGCGCTGGGATATTTTGCCGCATACACGGTCGATACGAAAAAAATAGTCCTCCATTGATGCTTGTCATCAGAACGGCAAGGAGACGCTTTGGAATGACAGATAGATGGAATCGATTATTAATGAAGATTGAGTGCCTCTCCTGAAGATATTCCAGCCGGAAAAAAGCTGCCACCGGCACCGAAATTCTTCTCTTGCTGATAGAAAAGAATTAATTACTCTTTCATCCTTTCGGGCGATTCCGGCTTATTTAAATCGTCACTATCCTTTTTTAGAGCCTTGCAGAAGAAAGAACATCGCTTTGTTCTAAAAAAGGATGGTATATGTGATGTATGTAAGAAAAGCAATCTCTTGGAGTTAAAGGAAAATAAATTGTGAACTGGGATCGTCTAGAAGGACAATGGAAACAACAAAGGGGAAAAGCTTGCTGTCAATGGGGTAAGACGATGAACGATGAACTGTCGTCCATATTGGGCCGGGATCAAGAGCTTGTCGGTAAACTTCAGGAAAAATACGGGATTGCCAAAGATGAAGCCAGACA